>CAYTXE010000081.1:0-10435 GCA_964441045.1 uncultured Candidatus Brevefilum sp. | reverse complement strand
TTTGAAAGGCAATATCCTGATCAAGTTCGGTGTGTTATCGGTTTTGATAGTGAGTTAGCTCATCAACTTTATGCTGGCGCAGATATCTTTATAATGCCTTCCCGCTATGAACCTTGCGGACTTTCACAAATGATTGCTATGCGCTATGGCTGTGTCCCAATTGCCCGGGCAACAGGTGGATTAACCGATACCATCCGGCATGCTTCTCACAAGGTGAATAATGCCACAGGCTTCTTATTTGAACGTCCCTACCCATCCGTTTTTGCCAAAACCCTCAAACGTGCATTCATGTCTTTCCTAAAACCAGAAGTTTGGCAGCAAATACAACGTAATGGCATGGGAGTCAATTTTTCTTGGGGAAATTCTGCTTTAAAATACATCAATTTGTATAATAGTATTTTAGGAAACACCATTTAATATGATCAATAGGAGTTATTTATGGAACAAAACAGAGCATCTGGCATCTTACTCCACCCCACAAGTCTGCCTGGACCAGATGGTATCGGTGATTTAGGTCCTGAAGCTTATCGGTGGATTGATTTCCTGAGCCGTACAGGGTGTCAATTCTGGCAGGTTCTACCCCTTGGTCCAACAGGTTATGGAGATTCACCTTATCAGTGCTTTTCATCTTTTGCTGGAAATCCTTACCTTATCAGTGCCACTACATTATTAGATCAGGATCTCCTCACAAAATCGGATCTCGCTGACAGACCAGGTTTTTCTATCGAAAAAGTTGAATACGGGCGAGTGATTGAGTGGAAGTTAAAATTACTGCGAAGATCATATCAGCACCTCCAATCAGATTCTCAAAATGACGTTCAAGAAGAATTCGAAATATTCAAAAGAAAAGAAGCGGAATGGCTAAGCCCCTTCGCTACATTTATGGCGATTAAAGCCCAACATAACTATGTCGCTTGGGAGGAATGGCCCGCAGCATTAAGAAGGCGTGAGCCAAAAGCGATCAGAACATTTATTAAAAACCATATACAGGAAATCGATTTTCAAGCATATTTGCAATTTAATTTTTATCGTCAATGGGAATCTCTTAAGGAGTATGCTGCCAAGAAAGGTATTCGTATCATTGGTGACATTCCAATATTTGTTGCCTATGATAGTGCGGATGTTTGGGTTAATAAGGACCTGTTCTACCTGGATGAGGAAGGCATACCGGAAGTTGTTGCAGGGGTTCCGCCGGATTATTTCTCAAAAACTGGACAACTCTGGGGTAACCCGTTGTATAAGTGGGATGTTCATAAGAAGAATGGATATTCATGGTGGCTCAAACGTATACAGGCAGTTCTTAAGCAGGTTGATATTGTGAGATTGGATCATTTTCGTGGTTTTGAAGCTTATTGGGAAGTCCCATTTGGCAATAAAACTGCCGTTGAGGGAAGGTGGGTAAAGGGTCCTGGAGAAGATTTCTTTAAGGTTATCAAGGAGAAAATGGGAGAGCTACCGATTATCGCAGAAGACCTGGGTGTGATCACCGAAGGGGTCGTTAAAATGAGGAAAACATTTAATCTGCCCGGGATGAAAATCCTGCAATTTGCATATGCATCCGATGCAGATGATGATTTCCTCCCCCATAATTATGAGGTCAACTGTGTCGCATATACTGGAACCCATGATAATGACACAACTCGAGGGTGGTTTGATAAAGCCCCTGGGCGAGAAAAGGATCTCTGCAGACGATATTTAGCTCGTTCTGGTCAGGATATCGCCTGGTCTATGATTAGAGCACTCTGGCAATCCGTGGCAGCCTGGGTAGTAGCACCGATGCAAGATTTTCTCAACCTGGGTGAGTGGGCACGTATGAATTATCCAGGGAAACCCTCAGGAAATTGGGGATGGCGGATGCTTCCCGATGCAATCGACCAGGGATTAATATCAAGGCTACACGAAATCAACTATATCTATGGTCGAATTCCTCAAAAAGAGAAAGCAGCCATTCGTCAAGAGATAATCGAAGAAATGAAAGGACAGGTTATGCCCCATTAACAGGCTTATCTTTGCCTACTGATCCGATCAATATTCCAATCATGATGAGAACTGCCCCTACCCCTTCCAGGAGTGTGGGGCTTTCTTTCAGAAAGATCAACGCTAAGATAATCGTGCCGATTGGCTCGCCTAATAATGTCAGTGATACAAAAGCAGCAGAGACATATTTCAAAGCCCAATTAAAAAGTGTATGTCCCAATAACTGCGGAAGAATTCCTAAAGCTAACAGGCAAATGTACGTCTCAGCTGAATAAGTAAAAACCGGCTCAGATCGGATAATCACTACAAATAAGAGGATGACCGCTGCAATCCCATAAACCATCGCAGTATATGCAACCGTGTTGATACGTTTGCGAAGCTGTCGACCAATCAGCATGTAACCAGCTGCCATCCAAGCGCCAAATAATGCCAGGAAATTTCCCAGCATTGCACGACCAGTGATCGTCAAAGTTAGACAGGCTAATCGTCCATTTTGAAAATTGCAGGTATTGCTCAGGCCCACAAGCACAGCTCCCAACATTGACACCAACAAACCTACGATCACAGATTTCTTAATTGATTCTTTTAACACTAAGGGAGAAAGTAATGCCACCCACAATGGTGTGGTCGTCACAAGTACAACAGAACTCGCGACCGATGTATATTCGAGTGAACTGATCCATAAAACAAAATGCAACGCCAGGAAAACACCTGAAAGAAATCCTTTAACTAAATCCAACCTGCTTAACTTTCGCAATTGCTCCCAATAATGTATCAGCGCAATTGGGACAAGTACAATGCTGGCAATCAACAGCCGTGAAGCAGCTATCACTATTGAAGAGGCTTCTACCTGGGCAACCCTGATAAAAATTGAAGCTGTTGAAACAAACAGAATTCCAAATAGAGAGGCTAATGCAGGCTGAAAACGAGACTTATTTTCGTTAGTTTGTTTCATTGGACTCAATTGTAAATGTAATCCCTTTGCTTGACAAACAATTATGCCAAGACTACAATCTCGTAAAACTCATTGAAGGGAGAAGCGATGACACACATCATCACCAGCTTATGTATTCGAGAAGGCAGCTGCGTAACCGCTTGCCCTGTTGAATGCATCGTGCCTGGCCAACCTCAAGGAGAGTGGCCGTGGTTTTATATCGACCCTGATACCTGCATTGATTGTAGGGCATGTATTCCAGCATGCCCCTTTAGCGCCATATTCCCTGAGGACGATGTCCCTGAAGCATACATCGCTATGGGTGGAGAAGTGCAGTCTGGGTCTGAAAGTACACCAGGGTTCACAGAAACCTTTGATGGTCATGACTATGAGGGAAACACCGTTCATCTTGATTTCACACGCAGATTGCAAGCGGGCGAGGAGATCGACCTCACAAAGGACATTAAAGCGAACTATGATTATTTTTCAGAAGGACCAGGCTACACTGCATTAATGGAAGATTGATTCGATATTTATAAGAATAAGGACTGGTTGTTAGCCAGTCCTTATTGATTCAATCAATGATAATTGATTCTTCCGCTGCGATGGCTGCACCAATTATTCCAGCCTGGTTGAGAAGTTGTGCTGGGACAACATCTGCATGAACACCTTTTAAGTATTTTGAATAATTGTTGAATTTTTTACTCACACCCCCACCGATTATGATTACATCTGGACTAAAAAGGAAATCATAAATCTCAAGGACTTCGCGCAATCGTTTCCCCCACCTTTTCCATGAAAGCTCTTCCTTCTTGCGAGTAGCATCCCCTGCCCGATGTTCTGCATCCTTTCCACGCACTTTAAGATGTCCCATTTCAGAGTTTGGCCAAAGCTTACCCTTTACAAAGAAAGCTGAGCCGATGCCTGTGCCGACTGTTAAGAACAGCACAAAACCATCTTTATATTCCTTCCCAATCCCAAATTGCATCTCCGCCAATCCAGCTGCATCAGCATCGTTTATCGCCACTGTGAAGCAACCCGTCGCTTCCTTGATCATCAATGCCAGGTCTTGATTCTTCCATTCCGAGCTGACATTGGCTGCGGTCTTAACCACACCGTGTTGTACAACACCCGGGAAACCCACACCAATTTTCCCTTCCCACTCAAAATGATCAACAATCCGGTGAATGACCTCAATCACCTGATCCGGTCTTCCGGGAGCTGGGGTTGGGATTCGATAGCGCTCATCTAAAAACTCACCTGCTGATACATTTACAGGAGCACCTTTGATGCCGGATCCACCTATATCAATTCCTAAAACAGCCATAATACCTCCTTTATGTCGCTTTACTCCTCACAACTATTGTTGAGGTGCTCTTCGAATGTGATCGCGAAATTATGCCTCCCAGACCCATCACATGCCGCTCGAAAATAAAAATATGGCGTATCAGCAGGGAAAGCGACAGCTTGTAATGAGTCTAAACCCGGGTTGCTGATCGGTGATGGAGGCAATCCAAACACGTGATATGTATTGTAAAGTGATTCGATAGAAATATCAGCTGCATCCAGGGGAGATTTCCACCAGGTTTGGTCTTCTGACTGATACCCAAGGGCATACTGAACAGTTGGATCAGTTTCTAGTCGCATCCCTTGTGAAAGCCGATTAAAAAAGACAGAGGCGATTAGCGGTTTCTCATCATCAATCACAGCCTCTTTTTCAATGATCGATGCTAATATCACCGCCTGCTCCAGGGAAAGTCCTTGCCGGTCATAACCTTCGATAATTACTGAATCCAAATTATGTGAAAAAGCTTTCAGGAAAGTATTCATCACATCGTTAAGACCAGTTTCTAAGGGGAATACATAAGTTCCTGGATAGAGATATCCCTCGAGATTTTGGATTTCCACATATGGAAGGAAAGCAATCTGATCAGGGGTCGGAGCATAAGCCGCAAAAATAAATGCCTCCTCGCTGATTGATAAACCGCTGTTGGCAACATTCGCTGCCACTTCTTCTATGCGCCAACCTGGCAATATTGTCACAATGGCATCTTTTGGTGTGATATCCAATAACTGGGATGCAATTTCAATCGGTGATGTGGCTGGAGTCAACATAAATTGACCGGATTGTAGCTGTCGATCCAGACCGGTATATACGAGATAGATGCGCATTGATTCAGCATCACCGATCACTCCTGCTTGCTCCAAACGCAAGCAAATTAATGCAACCGATTCACCCTGGCTGATATCAAAAGCCATCTCATTCCCTGCACGGTCAATTGGCTCTGTCAGCACATCCCGATTGATAAACAACTCGAAGGAATAGATTACTCTTTGAATGAGGTTTAATTCCTGGGCAGGTTGACCAAATCTCTTAATGACAGCTGCACGCATCATGAACAGTCCAGCGATGAGTACAATACCTACAAGGATAATAATTACTAAACCAACAGAAATGAAGATCGATGGTTTATTCTTCTTTCGCACCTGTATTTTCCTTGTCATCGTTTAATTTATGAGTGCAATTTAAGAAATCTTGCAAAAGAAAACTCGCCGCCAAATCATCCAGATGCCCCCTACGTTTTTTCCGTTTTACTCCCATCTCAATACGGCTCTTAATTGCCGACTGGGTTGTACCGCTTTCATCCCACATCCTAATAGGAAGTTTTGTTTTTCCCTGGATGGCATCAGCTAAGCGTCTTGATTTACGAGCCTGAAAACCGATTTCACCTTCCGTATCCAATGCCCAACCCACGAGGATCAAACCCACACCTTCTTTAACAGCGACATCTATGACATATTGAGCATCTTTTTCGCGAGCCTCGTGCTGGAAGACCTTCAAAGGTCGCGCTAAAGTTCCGGTTGGGTCACTAATCGCCAAACCAATGCGTTTATCACCAGGGTCAACAGCTAAGATTTTCATATATTGTTTTGAGTTCTATTCCCTATCTGTATTGCAAAGTTAAACAGGTATCCAGAAAATTCAACATAAAATTAAATAGATTAGCTATCCAATTGAATTGTTCCAATCTCTCGAAGAAATGGATAAATTGTAAAGGTGATTAAATCCTCTGTTTTTCCTCTATCGCCTTAATTTTTCCAACACGTCGTAAATGCCTTTCATCGTTAGACGGTTGGGCTGCCATGAAGGCTTCAACGATCCGGGCAACCAACTCGGGTCCAATGACTCGTGCGCCCAGGCAAAGCATATTCATATGATCATGTTCCACACCCTGAGCTGCCGTATAGGTATCATGACAAACACTCGCGTATACGCCATTGATCTTATTCCCGGCGATACAAGCACCCACACCAGAACCGCATAAAACTATTGCACGTTCGGCATCACCCTTAATCAGCGCCAGTCCTGCTTTTTCCGCATAATCCGGGTAATCAACACTTTCGGTGGAATGTGTTCCAAGGTCTATTGGTTCATGACCCAGACTGGTCAAGGTGTCAATCACAGTTTGTTTTAATGGAAAACCACCGTGATCTGAAGCAACTGCTACTTTCATCGTTACCTTTCGTATTATCGTCTGTTATGTCTCCAATCCTATGCCTTCGATTGAAGAAGAACCACCGCTTCTCTGACAACATTAGCAACGGAAAATCCAAACTCTTCCATTACACGATCACCAGGTGCTGAAGCACCGAATCTATCTATTCCTATCACGTGTCCCCTATCACCAACCCAACGATCCCAACCCATCGATGAGCCAGCCTCCACAGCTAAACGGTTCTTGATACCTGACGGTAGCACACTTTCCTGGTAGTCTGGATCTTGATCTGTGAACAATTCCCAGCTTGGGAAAGACACCACCCGCACGTTGACTCCTTCCGCAGCCAGGATGCTTGCAGCCTTCAATATCAAACTTACTTCAGAACCAGACGCCATCAGGATCAAATTTGGCTCACCCTTTCCGATATCCGCCAACACATATGCCCCACGTTTGAGTTCTTCGGCGTCAGTGTAAACCTCCCGATCAATGGTGGGCAATTTCTGCCGGCTAAGTATCATAGCAACTGGCTTTTTATGTTTAACAGCAAAACGCCATGCTTGAACAGTTTCATTCGCATCCGCAGGTCGTATGGTCACTAAATTGGGAATGATTCTCAAACTTCCCAGATGCTCAACTGGTTGATGTGTCGGACCATCTTCGCCAACCCCAATTGAATCATGTGTGAAGATCCAAATAGATGGATATTCAGACAATGCTGACACTCGGATAGCCCCTCTCATATAATCTGAGAAAACCAAGAATGTTCCCCCATAAGGGATCAAACCGCCATGAACAGCCATGCCATTCACAATTGCACCCATGGCATGCTCACGCACACCAAAGTGCGTGTTTCGTCCTTCTGGTGATTCTGCTTGAAAAGCAGATTCCTTGGTAATCCAGGTTTTATTTGAAGGTGCAAGGTCAGCGGATCCCCCCATCAATTCCGGGAGGCTTTCAGCTAAAGCATTCAATACTTTCCCTGAAGCTGCACGGGTTGCCATACCTTTTTCATCAGTTGGAAATTTCGGTAAGGCAGTTTCCCATCCCTTAGGCAAGTCTCCTCTAACTCTGCGTTCGAATTCTGCTGCCAACTCCGGGTATGCTTCCCGGTAAGCAATCAATTGCTGTTCCCATGCTGCTTCTAATTGACGCCCCTCCTCTACTTTGGTCAGGAAATGATCACAAATCTCATCAGGGATAAAAAATTTTTCATCCTTTGGCCAACCAACTGCCGCTTTAGCTTGTTCAATTTCATCCCACCCCGGAGGTGAACCATGAGCCTTGGCACTGCCAGCCACAATTGGCAGTCCATGCCCAATAGTGGTTTTTACAGCGATCAACGAAGGTCGGAGATCAGCTTTGGCAGCTTCAACAGCACGGACCATATCACCAACATCAAAGGGATCGTCCACGTGACTCACATGCCAGCCATAAGCCTTAAAGCGAGCTGCGCTATCCTCTGTGAAAGCAATATCGGTGGAACCATCAATTGAAATTTGGTTATCATCATAAAAATAGATCAGCTTCCCAAGCTTGAGATGGCCAGCTAAAGAAGCTGCTTCTGATGCCACACCTTCCATTAGATCTCCATCGCTCACAATGGCATAGGTATAATGATCAATAATTTGACACTCTGGGCGGTTGAATTCAGCTGCCAGATGAGCCTCTGCGATCGCCATGCCAACACCATTGGCAAAGCCCTGACCCAGGGGGCCAGTGGTCACTTCAACGCCAGGCGTAAGTCCATATTCTGGATGGCCGGGTGTGATGCTAAGCCACTGACGGAAGGACTTCAAGTCTTCCATTGAGACATCATATCCTGTAAGATGCAGCATGGTATATAACAACATCGATCCATGTCCGGCAGACAAGATAAATCGATCGCGATTGAACCACCCAGGATTTTTAGGATTGTATCGCATCAACCTCATCCATAATGCATAAGCAATCCCGGAATCTCCCATTGGCAAGCCGGGATGACCCGAATTCGCATTTTGTACACCGTCTACGGACAGAAATTTGATAGTATTAATCGCTTTTGATTGCAAAGATGCCGATCGCATGAAAAATATTCCTTTCGTTTTATGACCACATCAATTCTACCATGAGAGGTATCCAAATAGCTGTTAAGAACGCAGGGAAATCATGACCGAGAGCGGTGTTGGCAACAGAAAGTCCAAATTATTAAATTTATTACAAACAAGTAGACACCTAATTTTTTGAATGAGAATTATTCTTAACAATTTCTTCAGCTCATAAATGACAGCTCGATAAAAATTTTATTTATTGAAATTTTAATAACTCATCGGAAAATAGTTTACTAATCCAATATAATAAGAGAAACAAACTCTGAATGTTACATTTGATATCAATTTAAGGTGTTGTATGAAAAAAGGCCAATTCATCGGATTGTCAGTCATCATCGTGATATTGAGCTTGGCTTGGATTCTTCTGACACCTGTCCTTTTTCCAGCCAATGCTTCACAGTTAGACACTGTTGCCCCTCACCCGGGATTCATAGCACCGGATTTCACGCTTTCAACACCTGATGATGAAACGCAATCCCTCTCCGAATACCGGGGGCAGCCTGTATTGGTTTTTCTCTGGGCATCCTGGTGTTCCGTTTGCAAAAGGACCATGCCAGGGCTGCAGTCAGTCTATGATGATTACAGTTCGAGAGGTTTTGAGATCCTTGCCGTCAATACAACCTTCCAGGACACTCTATCCACAGCAATCAACACATTCCAAACAGAGGGATACTCTTTCCAGCTTTTGTTGGATCGCGATGGTAGTGCAGCTCATGCTTATCGATTATATGCGCTGCCCACAGCCGTCCTTGTGGGTTCTGATGGTAATGTTCTCGATGTTGTGATCGGAGCGGGGATCAGTGAAGGTTACTTGCGATCCAGTCTGGATAAGATTTTCGAGGATTCAAGATGAGGTGCAACCATGTTCCCTATCATTGATATCGGTCCCATCGCAATCCAGGCAGATGGTTTGGTCCTTCTGGTCAGTATTTTCATTGGGCTTTGGTTAACTGGCAAATTCGCTGTTAAAATCGGAACTGCTGGAGAAGTGATTGAGAATTGCTTCCTGATCGGACTTGTTGCTGGTATTCTTTCCGCCCGGGTTGGATTCATGCTTCAAAATCCCTCATTATTCCTCTACAACCCACTTAGTTTATTTTCTTTGACATCGTCGATGTTTAATCCCGGTTTCGGTTTTTTGATGGGTGCCCTTATTGCAATGATCCTTGCCCAGAAACAGCATGTGCCTTTATGGCCTACATTGGATACCCTATCGCCATTGTTCATCTGTCTATTTGCAGGATTTCACCTGGCCAATTTTGCAAAGGGGACTTCGTATGGGCTTCCAACTGACCTGCCTTGGGGTATTCACTTGTTGCAGGAAATTCGGCACCCTCTTCAGCTTTATGCTCTGATTTTGACTTCAGGATTACTCCTCTGGATATTGATGCAGACCAAAGGGTTATCGAAAACAGGTTTCATGCACAGTGGTGTACTCGTCAATCTCGTTTTATTATGCCTGGCTTTAATCACGATATTCTCACGTGCCTTTGTTTCTCAGAAAAGCCTATTGGGGAAATTTGATATACCACAATTAGTTGGATTTCTCCTAATACCATGTACTCTTTTTCTTGTTTATGATATCAATCACAAAAATCGAAGACAAAGCAGTGTCATAATCGGTATTGGATCAAATAAAGATCCAGCGAATATCCTTCCTGGAGCGATCAACGAAATAAGTCACAACTTAAGGATTCGCCGCAAATCTAGCATCTATCGGACTGAAGCTGTCAAACAAAGTTCGGAAGGATCTAATTATTGGAATATGGTGATTGAGATTGGAACACCCTTGCCATATCCTGAATTGTTATCACAAATAAAAACAGTCGAGCAGCAATTTGGAAGGCAGCCGGGGAATAAGACAGATGTACCGCTTGATTTGGATATTCTTGCATACAGCGGCGATGTTTTCACTTACCAGGGAAAAACTATTCCAG
>CAYTXE010000080.1:0-10493 GCA_964441045.1 uncultured Candidatus Brevefilum sp. | reverse complement strand
GGCTATAATCTTTTTGATGTTTTAACAAATAGTTTAAGGAAAATGAACCAATGATTGATGTGAATGAATTACGTAAAGGTGTAACTTTTGAACTCGATGATAACCTTTACAAAGTTTTGGATTATGCCCACAACAAACCTGGCCGCGGACAAGCAACGATCCGCATTAAGGCACGCGACCTTCGCAAGGGGACAACATTGGATATGACTTTCAACTCTGGAAACCGTATTCAGGATGTTCGTTTGGATTACCATAACGCGCAATTTCTTTATGCAGATGACAACTTCTATTATTTTATGGATGACCAGACCTATGAACAATATCCAGTCAATAAGGATATTATTGGCAACCAGTTCGGTTATATAAAGCCAAATATGCAGGTCAAGCTGATGTTCTATGGATCTGAATCGCTTGATGTTGAATTACCCACATCGGTTGACCTTTTGATCACAAAAGCAGAGCCCTCTGCACGCGGGAATACTGCAACTGGTGTAACCAAGAAAGTGATCACCGAAACGGGTTTGGAAGTTCAAGTCCCCTCCTTTGTTGAAAATGGTGACACCATCCGTGTGGATACACGTAGTGGTGATTACGTAACACGGGTTTGATCCTTTTATTTTGAAATAACAACTTGATAAACTGGATCCCTGTGAGGAGCCGGTTTTTTGGTGAGGTTAGCATGAAAGTGCCCACAACTGGAAAAGAATGCCCATATTTCTATGGCGATTACCACCGCGGTCGACATCATGAAGAGTGCCGGTTGATCACAGATTCAACTCCCCCGTGGCAGATAAAATACTGTAAATCCTGTTCAGTTCCAGATATCGTTCGTGCCAACTCATGCCCAAACATGATCCTATCGGGCAAAATAAATAAAGGTTTTCTGGGTTTAGCTCCAAAAGTTCAAATTTCTGCCTATTGCACAAAAATCCATGGTGAAGTTGAGGATCCCTTTGTGGGCTGCAGCGAATGTCACCCCATCCTTCAAAAATTCAAAGAAAGCTGAAATCATCAGGGGCTAATGAACGTCAATAAAACACATTCCAGACGTATACTAAGCATAATCCATCTATACCTTGTCTGTCCTTGAGTGTAAAGGCTTGAATTAAACTTCTTTTGATTAACAAGTAAATCGGTCACCCTGCATAGATACCGGAAAATTGAAGACTAAATAATATTCTTAGATATTTATTAATTCCTTCTTTACATGACTAGTAAACCACTTGCGGGGTTGGTATAATACCAAAGTCATTCATGTGGATGATTTATTCATCTATTATATTCGGAGGACAATTTGAAGTCACGTAACCAATCATTTATCATCTACATATTGCTTTTCATAGCAATCATTGCGATGGTATTCTTTACAGTAAACCAGCAAGCAGGGGGTTCTGATGAAATCCCAATTAATAAACTTGCTTCAGATATCAAAGCTGGTCGTGTAAAATCAATCATTGAAGATGAAAGCCTGCTTGAAATCACCTATAAAGATAGTGATGCCATCAAGACCTCGACGAAGGATGAAAATGCTCCTTTAATTGAACAATTGGTCGAACTTGGTGTAACCCCAGAAGACCTTTCTGCTGAAAATATTTCCGTAGACATCAAACTTCCCAGCCCTTTTCTAAGCATCGTCTCAATTGCCAGCTACATTCTCCCCTTTTTAATTCTCATCGGAATGTTCTGGTTCATTTTCCGACAGGCACAAGGAAGCAACAATACCGCGATATCCTTTGGAAAATCAAAGGCACGGATGTTCTCAGGCGAACACCCTACCGTGACCTTTGAAGATGTCGCTGGTGTAGATGAATCAAAAGAAGAGTTGCAAGAGGTGGTTGAATTCCTTCAGGAACCTCAGAAGTTCATTGCATTGGGCGCTCGCATTCCCAAAGGTGTTCTCCTTGTTGGCGCACCTGGAACAGGTAAAACGCTAATGGCGAAAGCCCTTTCGGGTGAAGCTGGTGTACCTTTCTTCTCCATATCAGGCTCCGAATTTGTTGAGATGTTTGTTGGTGTAGGCGCAAGCCGGGTCCGGGATTTATTTGTACAAGCCAAGCGCCACTCACCTGCCATCGTATTCGTTGATGAGATTGATGCTGTCGGTCGACACCGTGGCGCTGGCCTCGGAGGGAGTCACGATGAGCGTGAACAAACCCTCAACCAGCTCCTGGTGGAGATGGATGGCTTTGAGACAGACACCAATGTAATCATCATCGCTGCAACCAACCGTCCAGACATTCTGGATCCAGCATTGCTACGTCCTGGACGCTTTGATCGACGCGTGGTACTGGACAGGCCTGATATCCTTGGCCGTGAGGCGATCCTTAAAGTTCATGTCAAGGGAAAACCCGTTTCACCGGATGTGGACCTGCATGATATTGCCCGATCAACGCCGGGGTTTGTTGGAGCAGATATCGAGAACCTGGCAAATGAAGCGGCAATTCTTGCGGCTCGCCGAAACAAGACAGTCATCGAGCATCCCGAATTCATGGAGGCAATTGAAAGGGTAATTGCCGGTCCTGAACGCAAGAGCCGTCTGATCAATGAGAACGAGAAGAAGATCATCGCCTATCATGAAGCCGGCCACGCTGTTGTTATCAACGCCCTTCCTGAAGCGGATACTATCCAAAAAGTTTCCATCATCTCACGGGGTGAAGCTGGTGGGTATACGATCGCCTTCCCTGAGGAAGATCGATCGTTAAAATCCCGCAAACAGTTGTTGAGCGACATGATCATCTTGCTTGGTGGACGAGCAGCTGAGAGCATCGTCTTCAGTGACATCACCTCAGGTGCGTCAAACGACCTTGAACGGGTCACAAAACTCGCCAGAACTATGGTGATGAGGCTGGGTATGAGTGAAGAACTTGGGCCAATGGTTTATGGCAGGAAAGAAGAATTGGTCTTCTTAGGCCGTGAAATTTCTGAACAGCGTGACTACTCCGAGAATATCGCCCAACAGATCGACACTGCCATCCAAAAGCTTGTGCAGGATGCGTATGAAGATGCCAAAGTGATCCTATTGAAATATCGAAAAGAATTGGATCAAATTGCTGAAAAACTGCTAGATGTTGAAACATTAAATGCAGAGCAGTTCTACGAGATTTTTCCCACCCCCGTTGAAAAGAATGGCGGCATTCCGGAAAAAGTCATATAAATTAGCCTAGAATTTTATGAAAGACTGCGATTTCAACGCAGTCTTTTTTTTAATTCCCAATTGAAGATTCATGTTCTGAAACCAAAACTCGCCTGAGGACCTTTCCCACTCTTGTACGTGGCAATGATTCTGTGAATACTACAAATTTTGGAATCTTGTAGCGGGTCAGGAAAGGGTCACAAAAGGATCGAATCTCATCTGGTGTACTGGTTTCACCTCTTTGAAGAACAACCCAGGCTTTTGCCACCTCTGTACCATCCATATCAATCACACCTGCAACAGCTACCTCACACACCTTTGGGTGACGTAAGATCACATTTTCAATCTCTTTTGGCCAAACCTGGAATCCCCCCACCTTGATGACATCCTTTTTCCGGTCCACGATATAAAAATAACCCTCTTCATCCATTCGTACTATATCACCTGTAAAAAGCCAGCCATCACGTAAAACCAATTCTGTTTCCTGCTGCCGGTGATGATAACCAGCCATCACTTGGGGACCTTTGATGATCAATTCACCGATTTCACCAACTGCCACATCAGAAAGCCCTGTTTTTATGTCAACCACCCGGCAGTCAACATTTGGTAAAGGTAATCCAATTGAGCCTTCCCTGTTCTCGCCCAAGATGGGATTACAATGTGTCGCAGTTGGAGCTTCTGAAAGGCCGTATCCTTCAACAAGATGCCCATGGGTCAATGTTTCAAAAGCTTGTTTGACCCCAAAAGGTAAGGTGGCTGATCCGGAAATACACGCTTTAATACTTGAAAGATCATATTCTCTATCTACCACTGGAGGATAATGATTAATTGCTGCATAGATATTCGGAACACCTGGGAAAACAGTTGCCTGGTGAGTCTCAGCAGCTTCCAATAATCCGTCAAGGTCCCTTGGGTTAGTGATCAGTATCATCCGGGCACCCAACTTAATGGCGAGGATCATCCCCAATACCATTCCATAAACATGGTAGAGCGGAATCGCAATCAAGACACCTTCTTTTCCTTGATGCGTATTGACTAACCAAAAGCTGAATTGATACACGTTTGCAACTAGATTCCGATGCAATCCAATGGCGCACTTCGGTGTTCCTGTTGTTCCCCCGGTATATTGAAACACAGCAGGATCTTCCGGATGAACTTCAACATCAACGGGTTCACCAACTTTAAAGGTTTGAAGCAATCCTTCCCAGGTAATATCACCCTTCGCAACCTCATTGCTTGATCCAATAATGACGAATGTTTCCATATGCGTTCTTGATTGAAGAGCCTTAATTTTCTGATAGTATGAATTCGGCAGGATTAAAATCCGCACATCAGACTCATTGGCTAGTTTTTCAACCTCTGCTGGCCGATAATTTGGGTTCAATGCCATCACAACGCCACCCGCCTTCAGGATGCCAAAATAACTGATAACAAACTCAGTTGTATTCGGCAGCATGATCCCTGCACGCTGTCCTTTCTCTAAACCAATGGAAACTAAATAGCGTGCAACTCGATCCGAAAGCTCATTAATTTCTTCGTAGCTCTGCATTTCACCCTCACAGATCGTGCAAACTGACTCGCCATATGTCTTCACAGATTGATTGAACAGGTCAACAAGAGAGATTCTCGGGATTTCAATCACAGCAGGAACACCTTTATCATAAAATGAGGTCCAGGGACGATTATTTATTTTCACCTAACCACCTCCTGATCAATGCTTCCATTTCATCCACTATCTGGTCATTTGCTAAGAACCATGTGATATGGGGGGCATCTGGTTTGAACCAGTTTGCCTGGCGACGGATTAAAATGCGGGTATTCCTTTTCATCAAAACCACAGCTTCCTCATATGTTATATCACCCTGTAAGTATTGGATGATTTCTCGATAGCCGATAGCAGACATCGATGAAAGTTTTGGAGAATACCCCGAGTTTAACAATCCTCGAACTTCATCCACCAAACCACCATCAAGCATCTGTTCAATGCGTTGATCCACTCTGCCAAAGAGGTCCTCACGTGAGCGTTGAACACCCATGATTTTCACACGGTACCGGCATATTTGTTTGCTACGCAATTCAGAGAAGCGCTTGCCTTTCTTGATTATCACCTCAAAGGCGCGTACAGTTCGGCGAAGGTTGCGAGGTTCTATTCGATTTGCGGCTTCTGGGTCCAATCGTGATAAACGCTCATGGAGACCTTCTGCACCAATATCCTCCGACCATGATATCAGTGCATTTCTAAGGTCAAGATCCGGTTCCTGAGAAGGTATTTGCCAGCCTTCAATAATTGATCTGATATATTGTCCAGTTCCACCAACCAGGAATGGCAATTTAGCTCGCCTATGAATAGCATCAATGGCGTGATAAGCTTCTCTCTGATATATGCCCAGACTCCAACTTTCATCCGGCGCAGCCACATCGATCAGATGATGTGGGACACACAGTCTTTCATCTTTGGTTGGTTTTGCTGTTCCAATATCCATTCCCCGATAAAGCAGGCAAGAATCCGCTGAAACGATCTCTCCATCGAAGCGCTGTGCCAAATCAATTGAGACAGCAGTCTTACCAGCAGCAGTAGGTCCGACGATAACGATCAATGGAAGTTTCGATTTATGGGTCATGAGAGCACATTGATGAAGTGTTGAACATCCTTGACTTTATTATAGTGATCCAAAATTACTGAGATTACATCGATCCGCCAAAAATCATTAATTTCTGGATGTTCCTGCAACCATAACAATCCAGCGTTTTGGATTCTTTCTAATTTCTCTGGTGTTATGCTGGTTTCCGGCATACCAAATGTATCAGTTGTTCTGGTTTTGACCTCCACAAAAATAACTGATCCTGATTCAAACATAACCAGGTCCAACTCACCATAGCGAGTCGTATATTGTTGATCGAGCAATTGATAGCCCAGATTCTGTAAATAATTTGCTGCGATTTTTTCACCAATATTTCCAATTTTCTTCTGATATGTCATCATTATCCATTATCTTGAATAGATTAATCCTACAATAAAGGAGTGTGTGCGTCAAGAAATTTTACTATGACTGGATAAGAATTGGGATTATCGGTTAGAATCCTTATAGAGGAAAAATGCCAACTTTAGAAATCATCACTATCGGAACTGAGTTATTACTCGGAGAAATTACTGACACAAACTCAACATTTCTCGCCAGGACCTTGCGAGATTATGGAATTGATATCTACCGGATCACAACAATCGGTGATAACCCTGGTCGGATTACAACAACGATCAGGGAAGCACTGAACAGAGCTGACATCATCATCACAACAGGTGGTCTTGGCCCTACTGTGGATGACCCTACAAGGCAAGCTGTAGCTGAGGCAGCGAACCGCAACCTGGTATTTAATCCAGACCTTTGGGAGCAAATTCTCCAGCGGTTTCAAGCTTATGGTCATCAACCGACCGAAAACAATCGCCGCCAGGCTTATATTCCAGAAGGAGCAATACCCATCAGCAATCCTGTAGGAACAGCACCCTGTTATATTGTCGAGATGGGGAATGCACGTGTTATCTCCCTGCCAGGTGTCCCAAGTGAGATGAAATTTATCTTACACCAATCAATCATTCCATTTTTGAAGCAAAAGTACGCGTTAAGATCAAAAATCATCAAAGCAACTGTGTTGCATGCTGCTTCAATGGGAGAATCTGTCATCGATGAAATCATTGCTGATCTTGAAGAATTAGCAAACCCAACCGTGGGTCTACTCGCCCATCCAGGGCAGGTAGATATCAGGGTGACCGCGAAAGCAGATTCGGAATTAGAAGCACAAAAGATTAGCCAACCCGTGGTGTCAGAATTGAAAGCTCGTTTGGGTGAAAATATCTATGGACAAGATGAGGAAACCCTGGAAAGCAAGATTTGTCAAATGCTGAGCCAGAAAATGTTACAGCTAACCTTGGTGGAATATGGGCTAAATGGAGCTTTTACATCTTTGCAGACTTTATACCAACATGACGCGGTTCAGATGCTTATCCTGGATGAAGAAGCTTTTGACTATGATACATTCAGTAAACACATTCAATCGCTGTGTCAAGAACAACAATGTGATATCGGTTACGGTGCTGCCCTGGTTATGGATAAGCAAGTGTCAGCAAACTTTATTTTTCATGACTCCAAACATACAGAGGTACTGATAAGCTCATATGGTGGTCCCAGAGAAATCGCCCCAATTTGGGCACTTAACATAGGGCTTGATTTCTTAAGGCGGCAACTCATCAAAATTACTGGTTTCTAAGAAAAGGAGAATCATGAAACAGGCTGATCTAATTCTGAGAAATGCTAAAGTCCTGACAATGGATGAGGATTTCACAATTTACAACCCGGGTGCAGTTGTTGTTAAAAATGACTGCTTCCTTGATGTCGGTCTTGAATCGGACATCGTTGAAAATTATCAGGCTGCTGAAATTATGGACTGTGGGGGGAAAGTCCTCCTCCCCGGTTTGATCAATGCCCATACACATGTTCCCATGACCTTATTACGAGGTTTGGCGGATGACCTCCGATTGGATGTCTGGTTGATGGGCTATATGATGCCTGTTGAGCGGGAATTCGTCTCGCCAGAATTCGTCCGCATAGGGACGAAACTTGCCTGCGCTGAATCCATCCGCTGTGGTGTAACCACCTTTGTGGACATGTATTACTTCGAATCTGATATCGCAGAAGCAACCGCTGAAGCTGGCTTGAGAGCGATATGTTCCCAAACTGTGCTTAAATTCCCCTCACCAGATGCGACATATTATGAAGAATCATTAGCAGCAGCAGAAGACTACATCAAATCTTGGAAGGGGCATCCTCTGATTATCCCTTCGATTGCACCGCATGCCCCCTATACCTGTACAGATGAAATTCTGAGATCCTGCACAGAACTCGCAGTAAAATACGATGTTCCGTTACATATTCACCTGGCTGAAACCGCCAACGAAGTGAAAAATATGCGCGATGAGTTTGGTATGCCGGTTATCCCTTATGTCAAAAAACTAGGTCTATTTGATGCGAAAGTAATTGCTGCACATTGTGTTCACATTGATGAAGGTGAGATGCGCTCCATCCAGCGAGCGGGGGTCGGCGTTGCCCACAATCCATCCTCCAACCTCAAATTAGCTTCTGGTTTTGCAAATATTACCCGGATGCTGGAGCTAGGTGTGAATGTTGGTATCGGTACTGACGGCCCAGCATCCAATAATGATATGGATATGGTAGAAGAGATCCGCTTGGCTTCATTGGTAGCAAAAGCTGCCTCGGGAGATCCAACAACCCTGCCAGCCAAACAAACCTTAGCAATGGCAACATGTATGGGAGCAAAAGCTATTCACATGGATCATCTGATCGGATCTGTTGTTCAGGGTAAACGTGCTGATTTCATCCTTATGGCTGTCGATAAACTCCACAATTCGCCTAGCTTCCACCGAGATCCTGAAGGCATTTACGCCCAAATCATTTACGCGGCAAAATCCATAGATATCAGCGACATGATGGTCAATGGACAATGGCTTATGCGAGAAAGAAAATTACTCACATTGGATGAACAAGCATTGATCAAAGAGGCTCAGTCATATGCGGAAAAGATTGACACATTTCTAACTCAACGTGAACAATCTGTTCTTTCCAAACTGATTGCAATTGGCGGAGCCATGGAAGAAGCCAGCTTTGAGGTGCAGGCTAAGGTTCTTATTAAAGACCCAGATGCCATCATTGAAGCCCTGAGGAAAGATAATATTGAGATTACTTACACACGTCATTACCATGAATTTGACACTTACTTCTACTTTGAAGATACAAAACAAGGCCTCTTACGTTATCGCGAGGATGAGTTCATCGATAAAAAAGGAGAAATCACCAATGTGCGGGGGCGCTTGACCTTGATAGGGGTTTCACGAGAAGGTTCTTTCGAGCGTGATGTGATGCTTTCTCGCAGCCGTTATTTCGCACCAGCAACACATTCTATGCGCTTCTATCATGAGTACTTCAGACCCATCCGAGAGACGGATATTGAAAAGGATCGTCGTCGTTTCAAAATTCAATATAAGGGCGTAGATTTTTACATCAATATCGACACTTTGCTCAACCCTGATTTAGGACACTTTCTGGAGGTCAAGAGCCGTACATGGAGCCTTGAGGATGCACAACACAAATCCAGAATCATTAAAGAATTAATTGATTATCTTGGTGCATCTTCAGAAAAAGTCGAGACCCAGGATTATATAGAAATCGTTGAAGATCACGTCAACGGAAATAGATAGGGAAAAATAATTCCCATGCCCATCAACGTTCTATTTCTAGCAGCAGAAGCGGAACCCTTCATCAAAATCGGTGGTCTTGGCGATGTTGCAGGTGCACTTCCAAAAGCCATTCATGCCATCTCAAAAAAACGAAATTCCCATAACCAGCTCGATATTCGGCTGGCTTTGCCTTTCCACGACGCAATCAAAAATAAGGGCTATAAACCCAGTTACCTGGGATCGTTTCCCGTTACCAGAAAGAGAATTTCCGTCGATTGCCAGGTGTATTTTCAAGAAACGGATGGCATCCCTGTCTATTTCTTAGATGGACTTCCTATTGCAAACGATTCTCCCGTTTATTCGCTCAACCCTAATTACGATGGCGATAAATATATTTTCTTCTCAATAGCCACCCTGGGTTTAGCCAAATTCTTACATTGGCAAGTTGATATCTTACATACCAATGATTGGCACACTGCTGCAGCGATTTATGCCCTAAACACACTTGATTTTAATTCAAGATATCTTTCAAACACCAGAACAGTGCATACGCTTCACAACCTTCCATTTATGGGATATGGCACCCAGGAAGCATTAGAAGATTATCAATTGCTACCCACAAAAGACACAAGATTGCCAATGTGGGCTCGACATGCACCCCTTCCATTAGGTTTGTTATATGCAGATAAGATCGTTGCTGTATCACCGCATTATGCAAAAGATATCCTGACGCCAGAATTTGGGTGTGGATTGGAGGATTTCTTAAAAACTCGCCAATCGAATATTGATGGCATCCTCAATGGTCTGGATACTGATCGATGGAATCCGGAAACTGATCCTTTCATTTCCCAGAATTTCACTCGAAAAACGATGTCCCTGCGCCTTAATAACAAACTAAGTCTACAAAAACGCTTCAAGCTCAAAACTGACAAAGGCATCCCATTGCTAACCCTCATCAGCCGAATGGACCCCCAAAAGGGAATTGATATCGCTATTAAAGGCTTCAAACACTGCCAAAAAATGTCATGGCAAGCGATCATCTTAGGAACTGGACATTCAATTGTTGAAGAAATGGTTCGCGAGTTTGAAAGGCAATATCCTGATCAAGTTCGG
>CAYTXE010000079.1:0-10688 GCA_964441045.1 uncultured Candidatus Brevefilum sp. | reverse complement strand
AATCGGATGATAGCGAAAGAACCTTTTTAAACAAACAGAGCTGACTATTTACAATCAGCTCAATTGACTCCATATTGATTTCAGAATCAGTCTTCGGTTGAATCTTCTCGCTCTTCTGGCATATTCTTCTGTTCAGAATCATTCCCTTCATCCCTTGAATCAGACTTTTCTTCCCCACCCTTTGCAGTCTTTTTTGCTTTAATCCTTGCTTCAAGGGGTGGCGTTATTTGATATGCATCTTTACCGGTTGGGATCAATCGGAAACTTATTACATTATACAGGATAAGGATCAAAAAAACACCTGCCAGGATCATTAAGATCGCCACAAATCGAGAATAACTAAAGCCTGTTCCGGGGAAGGTTGGTTGATCGGGACGGAAAAACTCGATTACATTTCTTCCCAATCCAGCCAGGATCAGCCATGCTCCAAAAATGACCCCTGGCTTCAATTTTTCTTTATATTTTCGTGCAAGGATTAGCAGCACACCTGCTGCAAAGAAATTCCAAAGCATTTCATACGCGAAAGCAGGATGAAATCGCGTCGTTTCTTCTGGAAATTGTAGTAAATCCGTCCAGGGTGCGATCCTATGCTGTGCATCAATCTTAATACCCCATGGCAGATTAGTCGGTGGACCATAAAGTTCTTGATTGATAAAGTTTGCAGGTCTTGCGACAGCCTGCCCAATTAATAATCCTGGAGCGACAGCGTCCAATGCTAACCATATATCCAAACCCATTTTCTTGGCATAAATATAGAAAGCGATTGCGCCAAATACGATTGCACCGAAATAATGCAACCCACCTTCTCTGATATTGATAATGGAAATTGGATCATTGATATATCTGAGATTACCTCCCAATGTTGTGTTCAAAACATACCATAAACGAGCACCTATAATACCCGCAGGTAAAATCCATATCAAACTATCCCAAATATAATCAGGATCTTGCCTATGTCGCTTAAATTCAACAGAAGCCAACCATGTAGCAACGGCAACCCCAAGCATCACTAAAACACCATACCAATATAAAGAGAATGTCAGGTTGCCAATCTCAATCGTAAAAATGACAGGATCAATCATTTATTAACTCCTTTAATGAAACCTATTCTAAATATCCTAAATCGCGCAATCTTTGCTGCATTAGATCGTCCATCAAGGTGATTTTTTGTCTGGAGGAAGCACCACGATGATTTGATGACAGGTCCAGATATCCATCCAGGATCTTATCAAGCTCTGCAATGTGTTCCTCATCATGATAAGGTCTTATTTCATCTGGATCTCGAGCCAGATCAAATAATACTTGTGACATCCCCTCGATCGTGATCATTTTTTTAGACCCTTGATAAACTGCTCTTAGGGTTTGATCGGTGTGGAAATGATCAATCAAAACTGGTGCGTGTTTCCGCATGATCTTGAGCGCATTCTCAGGGGTATATGCCTCTGAGATAACATAGCTTGAAGCGCTCTCTTCTTTGGAGGCCAACCGTAAAAGGCTCTGACAATGTATATCAACCTCTTCTGCATAAGGCATATCCAATGTATCGAATCCAAAATAATCAAGAACCGTGTAAAACAGTTGTGTTATCGAAACCCAATCTTCCACACGTTTAAACCTTGATAGCTCAGGATATCGAATAAAGAGTGGGACTCGAATGAGCGGCTCATGTACACCAAAACCATGCCCCATATACCCATGCTCCCCCAACATTTCACCATGGTCTGCCAGAAAAATCACCATAGAGTGTTCTCGGTGATAGTCTGAATTCAAAATGGAGATGAGTTCAGCCAGTAAATGATCTTGATACGCGACTTCTGCATCATACATATCTGAAAGGGTGGAAGATTCGATCTCATTAAAAGGTTCTAACAAAGGGATTAACCATTGAAGCGCATTCCGATTAAAGTCACGCATAAATTGATGTGCTTCTGGCGTTTCATGGAAATAAGGCACGAATTGATTAATAAATCTCTCTGGTGGTGAGTATGGCAGATGTGTTTCCATCAAATTAAGAAATACAAAGTTCTCTTCTGTTCGTTTTTCTTCAACTTTCACTAAGAACCTAGCAGTATCCTTGATGGCTCTCTCGTTCATTCCTTTAAAATTCGCCGCACGCGTCCACAAGGGTACAAATAATGGACGCAAAGCTGCTAAGAAGAAATCGTTTGGAGAAGCAAACGCGTTTTGAATTGGATAAGACAAACGCCTTAAAAGCTGTGTATATCTGGTCCATAAGCTTCTAAATGGGGTCCAAATATCATCGATTTCCTTTTGAGGAGTTGATGGAACCACACCAGAGTAATTATAAAATTGTTCAAATCCTCGTTTAAAGCCATTTTGAAGAATGCCAACAAGGGGATTGTTGCAAAAACCTGTTGTGTGTATCCCTGTAGAAGATAGCCGGCTGGCCAGGGTTTGAAATTTTTTTGGCAGCACATCATCCGCTTGTAGTGTCATATGAACAGCCGGCCCCTCCCCACTGAATATCGAGGCATGAGAGGGAATAGTCCACTGTCCGGGAGCAACTGCCCGCTCGAAGAACAGGCTTTCAGACGCAATGCTGTCAAGGTTTGGTGTTGTGGGTCGTTGATAACCATATGCACCGATCCTGTCAAATCGGTGGGTATCCAAAACAACCATGATGACATTTTTCTTGTATTTTCTGCTCATAAAGTCCTATAAATCAATTTTATTTATGTTTTTCTCGATAAAGTTCTGGATCCACAACTTGCGCCATCAACTGTGGGTCCACAAGTTGATCTAGAAAAACAGCTATCTTTTGAAACTCAATATCCGGTTGCCGTAAGATCTCATTATAACTCACATACAATGTTTGGAGCCAGTCCTGATCTTCCAGCCAGGTTGAAACTTTTTTGATGTGCTCCTGGTAGGATTGACGAAGCATTTCATCAGATTTATTGTCCTCGTCAATCTTATTCGTCCTTTCCAGCATTCGTTGTTGGGAAGACAGGATTTCATCCATGTCTCTTTCCAAGAAAATCACTTTGTATTGATAACACTCCGGAAGATAAGTTAGTAACGCAGAAATAATCTTTACAGCTTTGCCTTGAGCAATGGCCAACCAATCATAATCCCCTTTGGGGAGCTTTTTAACCCGCTCGAATTCAAGATATCCTTTAGGATTATTTTGATCTGCCTTTCGTATGTTATCAACCAAAACCGGCATTCCACCTTTCTTCAGTGCCGACATCATCATGGATGTCCCCGATCGGGGCAATCCTGAAACAACAGTGATACAGGATTGTTCCCTAATTTTACGCTTGATAAATGAACGAATAGAGGTCATTATTGATGGTTTCTAAAAGTACCGAGAATTCCCAAAGCTAACGCCACTAAGGAAGTGAAACGACCAGGGAACCTCTGCTTTATTATTTTGATTTTTCACCGGAGGGAAAACAATCACCTTAGCCATAGCTTCCAGTCGACCAAAGTCTTGATAATTTTTCGTTGCAGGAATCATATTCCGCCACGTCCCCGTATTGAGATAATATCTTTGATCCCCTGCTAAAGCCGAAATAAGTGAAACTTCTGGAAAATGCGTATGACCACTTATCACACATTTACATCCTGAATGTGTATCTCGGATCAACTTTTCATGTTTTACCCATTTAACGGGGGACTTAAGTTTGATTGACTTGGATACTCGTTTCATGATTTGTTTAATCATCCAATAAGGGATATCCTGCATAAGAAGATCGGAATCTAATAAACCATTGAGTAATAATTGTTGACTCTTGTTAAAATTTGAAGAGTCACTGATAAATTTCTCGATCAGTGGATTATCGGATAGACTTTCTAAAACCCTAATAAAACAGGGTTTCATCATCTCCCAGGTTTGTCTTTTCTTCAATCCGGGTGTCGAAAATAAGAAGGAAAGCAATGCTGTTGTTGGACGGACATCATCAAACGCCATTAACCTTTGATAAAGGGTTAACAAAGTGGCATCACCTAAAACTGAATTTTCACCATATCGCTCAACAAGATGATATGCTAATGCTGCACCAAATTCGATAGTAATGATATCCCCCATGCATGTATCACCATAAGCAGCAGCAGGGAATTCCTCAGGAAAGCCATCCATTTCGTGTGTATTGATACTGAAATTCACCGGGTCATATTCATGTCCATGCCTGACCAAACAAAAGGGTTTTCCATAATGATCCTGAAGAATAAATTGATAATTGAACAACTTATCTTCACCCGGTAGACCAAAGAGAGACCGTACATATTTGCGTACAGCCGGCGTGGCGTTCACAAGACGGTCATGATTCCCCAAAAGATAATGCACATCAATCGCCACATCAAATTGATCTTGAATATGATGAAAAAGATCCAGTGTATCGTGAACTCGTTCTTCATTTGCTATAGCTTTGATTATGTCCAGTAAGATGCGCTCTGAATTCGAGTCGGGTTCTATGTCATCATTCCGCACATAAGGTCTTTCATTGTTTGCCAACCACAATCCAGATCGTGAGAGCTCCAGAATATCGCCAGCCAAAACCAGATCGATTTTGTCAACCTTATTGGCCGTTGCAGCCTGGTTAATCTCGGAAAAATAGGATTGATAAGTGTCTGGCGATAGATTCCTGTTATATCGCAAATCACCGATTTGAGTGGATTGAGCTTCAGAAAAATGTAAATCAGAAATGACAACTAACATTTTCACTCCAAAGATATTTTTGCTTCTTATGTACCTTAATTATCTCATATCAGGATTAACAAACAAGTTAATGACGCATCAAATTAATGTAAAGATTGCCATTTATGGTGTGCAAAATTCTGAGATCATTAATCATGCTAGTATTGCGTTTTGGAAAGCATTAATAACGACTGGAATATCCCCATCACGAATCCAGTAATGACAAACAAGGCGGAAATGATACGGACCTGTAATTCCAACCAGGACGCCCTGTTTCCGCAAGCTCTCCTGACATCTAATTGCATTGATGCCCAAAGCCTGATCAATCACGATGTAGACCATATTTGTGTTTGGGGACCCTTTGTCAAGTTGGATGCCGGGTATGGATTGCAGACCTTTTGACAGGGATTTTGCTCGTTCATGATCATCTACTAATCGGTCCACCATTTCTTCCAAAGCCACAATTCCCGCTGCAGCAAGAACACCAGCCTGGCGCATCCCCCCACCAAGCTGTTTCCGAATACGTTTTACCTTCTCAATGAAATCCTTGGTTCCACAGATCACTGATCCAACAGGTGCGCACAATCCTTTACTCAGGCAGAACATCACTGAATCAACCATATCCACAAGCTTATCAACAGGAAGGCTAAGATCCACTGCAGCGTTGAAAACCCTTGCGCCGTCCAAGTGCACAGCTAATCCTGCATCATGAGCTATTTTCGAAGCTGCCATCATGTACTCACGGGAAATTGTTACCCCCCCGCACCTATTTTGGGTATTTTCCAGGATCAACAACCTCGACTTTGGAAAATGGATATTATCTACACGAACCGCATTCTGAATATCCTCAATCAACAACGATCCATCTGGTTGATTTGGAATTGTATGGGGATGCAGCCCACCCAAAGCAGAAATACCCCCACCTTCATAGAGAAAAGTATGTGCACAATCTCCCATGATGACCTCATCACCACGCCCACAATGAGCCAGCACAGATGCCAGGTTGCCCATTGTACCGGAAGGAACAAATAACGCCGCTTCTTTCCCTAACCTTTCTGCAGCAATTGATTGCAAACGATTGACAGTTGGATCCTCGCCATACACATCGTCGCCAAGCTCAGCTTCCGCCATGGCTTTTCGCATTTTTTCAGTAGGAAATGTGACCGTATCGGACCTAAGATCAATCAACCCCATGTTGTTTCCTTTCGGACTTCTCCAGTTTAGACAAGATCGCTTTTAATTCATCCGACATGGGTGCTTCAAACGTCATCGGAACACGATCATCAGGCAATTTCACTGACAGGGATTTCGCATGTAAGAAATTTCTTCCCAATTCAATGCTGGGTTGACGATGACCATAAACCGTATCCCCAACTACTGGAACACCAATATATTTTAAATGCACACGTATCTGATGTGTTCGTCCTGTAATTAAGTGAATCTCCAATAGGCAATGATTGACATAACGTTGTAATTCGAAATATTCACTTATCGCAGGTTTACCCTGCCCACGCATACCGACTGCCATACGCGTCCGATGGTGAATATCTCTCTCAATCGGTGCTTCAATCCTTCCGCTTGGTGTTGGTGGATGACCATCAACGAGTGCAAGATAAATTTTCTGAATATCCCGAGATTTAAATTGCTTTATTAGCCATCGATAGGATTTATCTGTCTTAGCAAAAATCAAGACACCTGAAGTATCTTTATCTAATCGATGTACAACACCTGGACGGTCGGCTTCACCCACATTACGAATTGGTGGATAATATGCTATTAGAGCATTGACTAAGGTTCCTGAAGGATTTCCTGCACCTGGATGGACAACCATACCAGGTGGTTTGTTCAACACAATCACATGATCATCTTCGTAGATAATATTTAATGGCAGGTTTTCAGGAATTAAGCCATCTAATCCTTTATCCTGGATCAACACACAAACTACACTCCCAGCTTTGATTTTTAAACCGGCTTTCGTTGCCACCATACCATCCACTGTAACATTGCCTGATTGAATAATTCTCTTAATCTTTGAGCGGGAGTAGTTTGGAAGCTGGTTCGAAAGGAATATATCCATCCGTAAATCTTCCTCTTGTTTTACAACAAAACGATATTCATTCTGGGTCATACTTAGTTTTCAACTTTGTCTGAATTTTCAGATTGCATCTGGTCACCAGATAATGAATTTTGCATTTCTCGGCGTTCACTGATCCATAAGGCTAAAATCAACACCGCAACCCCCACCGTAATACTTGAGTCTGCAACGTTGAATACAGGAAATGCTCCCACAGCAATAAAATCAGTAACTGGACCAAAGAATATTCTGTCGATCAGGTTTCCAAGGGCACCACCCATTTGCATAGCCATAGCTATACGCATCAATGGCTCACCTTCAGGGATTTGTGGATAATAAATCACGATCACAATCGATACGATCACCGCGAGAATCCCAAAAATCAACCCACCTTGTTGAAACAGACCAAATGCAGCGCCAGTGTTTGACCAATTTACAAACTTTAAATATGGAGCAAGCCATTCCAACGGCATCCAGAAACCCCCAAAAGGAATATTTGCACGAACAATGGCCTTAATAATCTGATCTAATATGATGATTATGCTTGCAACTGTGATTAATATCCAATATTTCTTTAATATTTTTTTCAAAGGATTCTCCAGGTTCTCTATGCTTTCTCGATGGAAATCTTAACCGCTTCTCCATCAAACTCGTCCTGTAAAAATGGCAGCCCTTCTGGGCTGACACCTGGTGTCATGATGGTTGCAAGTGTTTCTTCTTTGATGTAAGACTCAAAAGCTTGAATGGCCTCTGATAAGCGTTCGGATGTTGTGTAGAATAAGTGAATTCGATCTGCAATATCAAGGTCAGCTTCTTTACGAAGGGATTGTACTCGTCTCACGAACTCACGAACAAGCCCTTCATTAACCAATTCCGGGGTTAATTCGGTAACCAATGCTGATAGATATGCACCTTCTGATGCAACTGCAAAGCCCGTCTTTGCTTCTGCACGAACTTCCACCTCTTCAGGCTTGATTTCATAGGTTTCATCATCCACTCTAATAAAAAGTGGTTCTCCATCGAGTAACTGACGTGCAGATTGATCTGCAGGTAAATCAAGGAGAGCCTTACGAACAGCAGGATACTGTGCTTTGAAGCGCTGTCCCAACTGCTTGGGAAGCGGTTTCAGGCTGAAAATCACCGCCTCACTCGCGCTGCCTAAACAACTCACTGATTTAACATTCAACTCGTCTTTCAGCAGCTCTGCATAATCACTAACAACACTTTGATCGTCCATATTACCAACAACAAAAGCTGCCTCTGCCAGGGGTTGCCGCACTTTCAAATTTTCAGAGTTACGAGCTGCATGTCCCAAGGAGGCTAGTTTCATGACAGTATTCATATCACGATTCAGATCTTCATCAATCAGATCAGGATCATGGGATGGCCATTCAGCAAGATGAACTGAGTCTGGGGAATAAGGATCGATCCCACGGACCAGATTTTGGAAAAGTTCCTCTGCGATAAAAGGCATGGCCGGGGCTAATAAATAAGAAAGTTTCCTCAATGCTTCATAGAGGGTTGCATATGCTGCGGCTTTATCCGAATCTGACTCGGTTTTCCAGTAACGACGACGCGATCGTCTCAGGTACCAATTTGAAAGTTGATCAATAAATTTTTCTATTGGACGGGTTGCTTTTAATACATCATACCCTTCATATGCTTCAGTAACATCTCGTATAAGCGTGTTTAATGAGGATAGCAGCCAGCGATCCAGGTCACTAAACTCAGGTTTAACTGAATGTGTAGGTGTCCATTCATCGAGGTTTGCATATGTCACGAAAAATGAATAGGTGTTCCAAAGTGTTAAAGTTAAGTTGCGAACAACATCACCAACAAGATCCTCTGAAAAGCGCCTTTCTTGCCCTGGAGGACCTGCTGTATACAGATACCAGCGCAGTGCATCAGCGCCATGTTTATTTATCACATCCCACGGTTCCACGACATTGCCTTTGGATTTGGACATTTTTGATCCATCTTTATCAAGTATCAGGCCAAGACAAATGACATTATTAAAACAATGGCTGTCAAATACCAGTGTGCTGATGGCATGCAGTGTATAGAACCAACCTCGTGTCTGATCCACAGCTTCGCATATAAAATCTGCAGGAAATTGTTCTTTAAAGGATTGGAGATTCTCAAACGGGTAGTGCCATTGACTCACAGGCATTGATCCAGAGTCAAACCATACATCAATCAGTTCAGCCACACGACTCATCCGTCCGTTGCATTCGGGACAAACCAAATGTACATTGTCCACATATGGACGATGAAGATCTAAATCACTGAGATCTCTACCTGCATATTTGCTTAATTCTTCTACTGAGCCGACACATAGTTGTTGATGACAACTTTCACATTCCCATACTGGCAATGGTGTTCCCCAATACCGCTCACGTCCCAAAGCCCAATCAATATTGTTCTCCAGCCAATTACCGAAGCGGCCATTTTTAATATATGATGGGTACCAGTTGATTTTTTCATTCAAAGCCACTAAACGATCTTTTAGCGCACTTGTTCGGATATACCAGGTTGGGCGCGCATAATAAAGTAGTGCTGTACCACATCGCCAGCAGAACGGGTAAGTATGCTCATATTCTCCAACTTTGAATAACAATCCTCGTTGTTGAAGATCGTCGATAATTAATGGGTCTGCATCCTTAACCCACATACCCGCCCAGGGGCGGATATCATTAGTAAACCGTCCACTATCATTAACTGTCATTAAAATTGGTAGATCAAATTCGATGGACATTTGCATGTCATCCGCACCAAAAGCCGGTGCAAGATGAACCAAACCACTGCCATCTTCCGTGGTAACAAAATCTGCCAGGACAACATAATGAGCATCTTTATCGACCGGCATGAAAGTGAACAAAGGATTGTAATGTTTCCCCTTGAGCTGTTTCCCTTTATACGTCTTAACAACCTCATAGGTCCTATCAACCATTACCTTTTCAAGCAGAGGTCGTGCTAAAATCAAAAATTCCTGATCGTTCCCCTCCCCTATAGAAATTTTCACGTAGTTAATATCCGGGTGTGCAGCAACGGCAACATTCCCTGGAAGCGTCCATGGGGTTGTGGTCCAAACCAGCAGTGAAGTATTCTCTTCATCCACCAGCGGCATCCTTACGAACAACGATGGATCCCTCACCTGTGAATACCCCTGGGCTACTTCATGATCGGAAAGTGGTGTGCCGCATCGCGGACAGTATGGAACAACTTTAAATCCTTGATATAACAATCCTTTATCCCAGATTTGTTTAAGCAGCCACCAAACAGATTCGATATAACTATTCTTATAGGTGATATATGGATCTTCCATATCAACCCAAAAACCGATTCGATCGGTTAATTTTTCCCATTCTTTGATATAGGTAAAAACCGAATCTCGACAGAGCTCGTTAAATTTTGCAATACCGAAATCTTCGATATCCTGTTTATTGCTAAACCCCAACCTTTTTTCAACTTCAATCTCAACAGGAAGACCATGTGTATCCCATCCTCCCCGTCGTAAGACATGGTATCCATTCATACACTTATAACGGGGAAACATATCTTTAAAGACCCGTGCCAGGATGTGATGAACCCCCGGCTTGCCATTTGCTGTTGGCGGGCCTTCGTAAAATACATATTCAGGACCATTTTCTCGGCTGCTCATCGATTCATGGAAAATATCATTCTTTTGCCTTTTTTTGATCCACACAAAAAACGAATGGCATTATAACCAATTAAACTCCCTTCAATATCATAATCGCAAGCATTTACAAACTCATCTGTTTTTTTTGACAACTTTTTAATTACAGTTGAATAGTTTTTAGTATACTCCAAAGCTTTTTTCTCATAGCTTGGAACCCAGTGAACATCAAAAACAGGATATCCTGAGCTTTTGGCTACTAAAGTAAATAAATGCCCGACAGCAGGAGCCACAAAAAGGTCTTCTTTTCCATGTTT
>CAYTXE010000078.1:3865-10692 GCA_964441045.1 uncultured Candidatus Brevefilum sp. | reverse complement strand
TCCAGCCCTGCGGTGATCGGAGCATGAATATCATGCACAGCACCCCAATCCGATATGACAACGCCCTCAAAACCCCATTCCTCCTTGAGGATACAGCGCAGGAGAATCTCATGCTCGCTGGCGTAAGTGCCATTAATCCGGTTATAGGAGCACATTACCGTCCATGGATGAGCTTCTTTAACAATTGTCTCAAAGGCTGCTAAATAAATTTCTCTAAGCGTACGTTCATCCACCACAGAATTACCCCTGAAACGCTCAAATTCCTGGTTGTTGGCAGCAAAATGCTTAACAGAAACCCCAATCCCCTGGCTTTGCACCCCGTTCACATACGCCACGCCAATTTGTCCCGCAAGGTAAGGATCTTCCGAAAAGGTTTCAAAATTACGCCCCCCCAGGGGTGATCGCACGATATTGACACACGGGCCAAGCAAAATGTGGCATCCCAAATGCCGAGTCTCCTCAGCCAGGGCTGCACCTACCTGTTGGATCAAATCCCGGTTCCAGGATGATGCCATTGAAATTCCGGTCGGGTAAGCGGTAGCAGTGCTGACAATTCGGTCTGAGCCGTGACCACCAGTGCGCACCCCATGGGGGCCGTCAGTCATTATTATGGCTGGTATCCCCAGACGTTCGATTGCAACCGTATACCATCTATTACGACCTGATAGCAGGGAGACCTTTTCCGATAATGTCAACTGATTGAGTAAATTTTCCAGTTCTATCTGGTGTTCTTCATTTTCCATGTTCATCAATCCTTTTAATTTATTAAATGGTTTTTTTCTTTATTATAAACGGAAAGATTACCGGTAGAATTAGAATATCCAATTCAATAGCCATGATACAAAATTAAATAACATGCTAAATCCCACAGATTTAAGAAAAATCCCTTTTTTCAACGCTCTCAAACCTGCAACTTTCCAGGCTATCGTACAATATGCCTTTATACGGGAAGTTAGAGCTGGGGCAGATCTGGTGAGTGAGGGGATGCCTGTGGATCACTGTTATTTCCTTTTAACAGGCCATGTGAGAGTCTTGCGAATGAGCCTGGAAGGACGTGTACAGGTCCTGGAACGTTTTGGGCCGGGTGCACCGCTGAACATCATTCCCCTGCTGATCGGTGATGACACCAATCAAGCTACAATCGAAACACTTTCACCGGTCAGTGTCATCGTGCTGGATGCCAATGCCTTCAATAGGCTTATCGCCATTTATCCGGACTTTTCTGTCATGCTTCTACGGAAATTCGCTGAACGAATGAAAATAATGACGAATCTGGCCGTTGATCTTTCTTTCCATACAGTACGTATCCGCCTGGCGAGGTTCTTAATGGAATTAGCAGACCAGCCTTACACCACACAGGGCTGGACACAGGAAGAGATCGCAGCTCACATTGGAACCATACGTGATATTGTTGGTCGGCTGCTGCGAGAATTTGAATCCAAAGGGTTGATTAAACGCAGTCGTCAAGAAATTATTCTTTTGGACCGCGTCGGTTTGATGAAGGAAGCGGCAAAAAAGGACAACCTTAATGAATAAATTTGTGATCACTGTGCAAATCTACCTGAATGTGACTTAAGTCTTACAAAGAGAGGCAACAATTTGGTAGGATAAGGTTGAATAAATTATTATGAAACCGACGACACAAGAAAGACTTCCAATCATTAATTTCGATCGATGTAACCATTGTGGGAAATGTATTGAGCTTTGTCCTGAAGACGCCCTGCAATTAACTGAACAAGGCCCAGAATTCAAGCACCCAATCACATGCACATACTGCACAAAGTGCGAAGATGTTTGTCCCCAAAACGCCATTCGTACACCCTTCATAGTCTCTTGGGCATCCGGAAACCAACCCTTACACATTCAATAGCAATAGATAGAGGTATTCATGAGTGAGCATATCAACAACGTTAGCGAGAGAAAAGAAGCGCTGAAAATAGTCATCAAACGGCTCCATGCTGGGGAAAGCGTTGAAAAACTTAAACAAGAATTTGGCAAAGCAATTCGTGGCGCTACAGCTGGCGACATCGCAGATGCGGAACGCGCACTGATCAGTGAAGGAATCTCGGTGAGTGAGATCCAAAATCTATGTGACTTACATGTGGCCGTGTTTCGTGAGTCATTGGATGAAGAACCCGATCCCGAATTTCTGCCCGGGCATCCTGTTTTCACCTTCAGAATGGAAAACGAGGTTACCATGCGTTTGCTGGAAGCGATGGAAACTACACTGAGCGAATGGCAGAATGATCAAGATAACGCTCTGGAATCCCTGCGGCGCCAAGCTGAAAACCTGCGTGCCATAGAGAGACATTATTCCCGTAAGGAAAACCTGTTATTTCCATATATGGAAAAGAAAGGATTCGAGGGTCCATCCCAGGTCATGTGGGGTGTCGACAATGAAATCCGCACCCTGATCAAGCAGTTTGTGAATAATATCAACGGCAATGGACCAGATCCGTCTGAAGCCACTGAAAAATTTCGTAAGTTAGCCCAGGATATTCGTGAAATGATTTACAAGGAGGAAAAAATCCTCTTCCCAGAAGCCTTGCGACGCCTTTCACAAGCTGAGTGGGGGTTAATTCGACAGCAGGAAGAGGAAATTGGTTATTTTGATGTTACACCAATGGATACCTGGCATCCTGCAGAAGAAAAGGAGACACAGAATATGCAAGAGAATAAAGAAAAATCACAGAATTTCGAAGTCGAAGGGCTTATTTCACTATCCACAGGCGCGCTGACACGTGCTCAGATCAACCTGATGCTGACACACCTTCCAGTGGATGTAACTTTCGTTGATGAAAATGATCATGTGCGCTACTTTTCACAGGGTAAAGAGCGCATCTTTGATCGCTCTCCTGCCATCATCGGGCGCGAAGTGACCAAGTGCCATCCCCCCCAAAGCGTCCACAAGGTTGAGATCATCCTGGATGATTTTCGGTCCGGAAAACGTGACGTGGCAGAATTTTGGATCCAGGCTGGCGATAACCTCATAAACATCCGCTATTTTGCATTACACAGTTCAGATGGTACTTACAAAGGCTGCATCGAAGTCTCCCAGGACGTGACCCACATCCGCGGGCTGGAAGGCGAAAAACGGCTTTTAGATGACGCGCCTGATAACACCCACTGATCAACAAGGCCTGTAAAATGAATACAATCTTCATGCCCCGGAGTTATGAAACCCGGGGCATGATTGATTCTCCTTAAGCAATAATAAGAATATGCGGATTGACTTCATACTTTTCTTTTCATGCTATACTGACTCCAAAACATGAGAAAGGATCACATGCCTTCACAAGAACAACTCGTCTTTGGGTTTGTTGGCGGTCGGGGGTTTGAAGTGCAATCTTTAATGCTGGTACGCAGTTTGCGTCAATTTGGGGAAGATCTGTCGAATTTGCCTGTTTGGATATTCGTCCCCGAAGGTGAAGCCTTCGAATCCAGTGTGCAGCAAGACCTGTTGAATTTGCAAACGCAGATTTATTCCTGTAGGATTGATAAACCTTTCAGAAGGTTTCCATTTGCATTAAAAGCGGTGGCAGCGGCTGAGGCAGAAAACCTGGCGGAAAAAAACCACTATAACCTCGCCTGGCATGATCGAACCGGCTTGATCCGTCATGCTCCCAAAGCTTTTATATTGCCGCCCAACAAAACCTTCGGCTTTCGACCCACAGATATCGCCAACATCGGTGCCTTATATGGTCATCCCCTACCGCTTTTTTGGCAGAGGATATCTGACCACTTCAATATCTCCATAAATCAATTGCCTGCAATAACGACGGTCATTGACAGGAAACGGCTTCACCTATACATAAATGCTGGTTTGCTGGTTGTAAAACCGGAGAAACACATTCTCAGAAAGTGGGCTGAGAATCTTCGAGAAACGTACGCTCAGCCAGAATTTAAACGGTTTTATCAAGAAGATCAACGTTACGCGATCTTCATGCATCAAGCAGCACTTACAGCAGCTGTTGTTCAGCAAACTAACCTGGAAGATAGACTGATCCTTCCAGAAAATTACCTTTTTTCCGTGGATAATTTCCTTGAATACCTTCCGGAGCTGCGACCTGAATCTTTGGACCACATCACTACAGGACGATTTCATGATTTTTTCGCTCTTGATAATTGGGAGGATTTGATTGTTGCCAGTGATGATATGATCGGTTGGTTTAAGGCACAGCTAGAGGAAGGCCCATATTGGCCAATTCACGATAAATGAAATATCGTAATTTATGAGCAAAACAGGGCAATCCAAGAGACAGCATCACGCAGTAGTGGCTATGATTGATAAATTTTCCTACAAGCAATCAGGCGGATCACTCTTTCACAACAAATCGTAATAATAGATTACTGACCAAAGAAAGGTGCAGGTAGGATCATGCAAAAATTCATTCCCGGGCTCAAACTCTGTGAATACTTCTTTATAGAAGCCATACACCCTATCATATTTGAGAGATTCCCTGATCTCGCATATTCTGCTGCCCGGTTGGATTGGGGTTCAGATGTGCTTGGATTTGACACACCCATGTCCATGGATCATGGTTGGGGTCCGAGAATGACAATTTTCCTCACACCGCAGGAATATGAGGATTTACATCAGCAGTTGGATATCACGTTTGCCAATTATTTGCCATTCCTAATCCAAGGATTCCCAACAAATTTTGGTGAACCACTTTCAGATGGCGGGGTGATGGAATATAAAGAAGATTATCCCATTCACCATATGGTTACAATCACCTCACCGGATAAATTCTTTGCAGATTACCTGGGAGTGGACATCCGCAATCCGCTCACGCCAACCACCTGGCTAACGCTGCCCCAGCAGCGATTACGCACCCTCCGGGCGGGGCGCATATATCATGATGGCCTGAAGTCGCTCGCTAAACAACGTGCAAAATTTCACTGGTACCCCCACGATGTCTGGCTGTATATGATGGCTAATCAATGGCGCAGGATCGATCAAGAGGAAGCCTTCGTGGGACGAACCGGGAGTGTTGACGACGAACTTGGATCACGACTTATCGCTGCAAGCTTGATTCGGGATATGATGCGCCTTGCAATGCTGATGGCAAAGCAATATACACCTTATACAAAATGGTTTGGTACCGCGTTCGATATGCTGGAGCTCGCAGCAGAACTGACTCCACTGTTCCTATCAGCTCTCGACAGTCAAACCTGGGAAAAGAGGGAATCATATCTTTCAGAGGCTTATATCCTGTTGGCAGAAGCTCATAATAAACTGGACATTACATCTATGATATCCCCCAAAGTGTCCGGTTTTCATAATCGCCCCTTCCAGGTTCCGTATGCGTCACGCTTTGTTGAAGCGCTGCTCGCACAGATTCAGGATCCTTCAGTCAAAGCACTGCCACCCAATATCGGCAGTGTGGACCAGGTCGTCAATAATGTCGATGTGTTAGAGCATCCATCTAGGTGCAGTAAGCTTCGCGTTTTGTTTGATCAACCTGATCCCTAACCTACATCTCAAAAATTATAAAAATTCCCCTCCGGTCAATTCTGCCGAATCAACTGAAGGGGTTTCAATCAAAATTTTGATAGAAATTAGTCAATCAATCTCCAAAAACAGTCCCCACATGCCGCGCGCTGATGATCCAGGGATGGTCTATTGGGACTTGCTTTTTCTTACCAACAACATCCGCCAGGGGCACACACACAGCTTTCCCGTCCTGATAAGCCACCATCTTGCCAAATTCACCCGCTGCTACAAGATCTGCTGCCTTTGTACCCAGGTATGTCGCTAAAAGTCGATCGCTGGCTGAGGGAGTCCCTCCACGCTGCAGATATCCCAAGATTGTGATCCGGGAATCTATACCGGTTGTTTCTTCCAGCCTGTTCGCCAATAGAAGGGTCTGTCCGGTATATTTTTTCTTAAGCTCCCTCATCCGGTCTTTGCTGGCTTTGATTGATTCGCCCTCATGGACATTTCGATTTATTTTCATTGAACGATCAAAAAAGGCTACCAACTCTGAAGAGGTTGCCCCTTCTGCCACAGCGACAATACTGAACTTCTTCCCTGCCTTACTTCGGTCCAGAATTGCCTGAGATATTTTATCTATACTAAATGGGATTTCCGGGATAAGGATAACATCAGATCCAGAAGCGATCCCTGCACCAAGTGTCAGCCATCCCACTTCACGACCCATGATTTCCACGATAATGATACGGTGCGTGCTGTTGGCTGTGCTGTGAAGCCTGTCTACAGCTTCTGTAGCTATCATCCTGGCAGTATCAAAACCGATGGTCACATCCGTCATCGCCACATCATTATCTGCTGACTTGGGAAGTGTCAACACATTCAGCCCTGCTTCTGAAAGATGCAATGCAGCTTCTTGAGTCTCCTGACCTCCGATGCAAACCAGCGCATCCAGTTCACTCACATTATATACATCCACAACATCGCTAACCCTATTAACGTACTTGCCGTCCACTTCAAAATTATGGGGAACATCCCGGCTTGTGCCAAGAATGGTTCCACCAGCCGTGAGGATATTGGACAGAGTGCTGCCGCCAAGGTTAATTTTGTGGTTCATCAACAAACCACGAAATCCATCCTTGAATCCCACCAGGTCCATGCCGTACGTACTTCGGGCAGCTTTCCCAAACCCCCGAATGGTGGCATTCAAACCAGGACAATCACTGCCAGCCGTTAGAATCCCAATTTTTTTCGCCATTAATGAATTCCTTACTAGAGAATTGCTTATATAGTTTCAATTATACTCACTTCCCAATGGAAAACTTGATATTCAATTTGAACGTCCATCCATCTTCGATTCGATTTTCGTCAAAGAAATCGCATATTGGATAAA
>CAYTXE010000078.1:0-3765 GCA_964441045.1 uncultured Candidatus Brevefilum sp. | reverse complement strand
GAGGGAGACCAGCAGTATTCATACTGGTTGATTCTGGTACTTAATGCATCATTGATCAATTCAACCCAAGACGGATCAAGATTTTCTTTCGCCCAGGCTGCGCCTTTCCGCTTTGAGAATACCTTTCCTGCTGCCAGCGTGTGAAGCATACGACAGTAACTCAAAACGGCGAAAGTTTGTGCCCATCGATTATCCAGGGCATAGTGACCAGTCATTATCTCCTCACCCCAATCACGCATTGTCTCATGGACTTCAGCTTTCAGCATCTTCTCAGGTATTGGTGGAATCCAGGTGGACGGGGCTGGTCCAAAGAGAATGATGCCATGCTTCCGCAGCACCCAGCGATTAACCAGAGTGTTATCATGTGTGGATCGTTCGAAATTCAAGCTGCCGTTATCCAGGTACCAAAGTGGCTCATCTGTGCGTGTCAGATCCCCCAATATTCCCTTTGGAAAATAAGCGCCTTCTAAATGCCTGGCATAATATGCGTCCATGATGAATACCCTGGCATGGCGGACTTTGAGATCTGCAAGTTCATCATATGTGAGATCCCGATCAATGACCACATCAAAATCCACATCGCTATAAGCATCCCAACCACCGTGTGCGAAAGACCCACCCAGATAAATGCCCAGGCAATTCTCTTCTAAGACATCACATAATCTATTTATGAGGATTTCCAGGATATGATTAAGTGTTCGATCTGGTGTCGGATAAAAATGAGACATTAATCCTCCTCGTTCATAGCTTTGCTTTCTTAAATAGCAGAAACATCCGCTGCCAGAATTTTTCCTGCATTTAGTAGGAAGACAATCTATAAGAATGTGAAAAACGATAAGCATTCAGCATTGATGTATTAATTATAAGGAATTTTTCATTTAAATATCAATCGACAAAATGGAAGTGTGGCTCTCTAATAATTGAAAGACCGGCATTCCTTTTCATCTCATCTGGAATACATGAGCAAAAAAAAGTCCTTCCTAGTACAATAATAACCGGAGACAACATGCCTAAAGATACTTTTAATAACTTACCAGAAGAAAAGCGTCGTCAAATTTTAGATATTGCCATAAAAGAATTCGCAGCTCACCCATACAACGTCGCATCGATATCAAAAATTGTTCGTGAGGCGGGTATAGCCAAAGGCAGCATCTATCAATATTTTGAGAATAAAAAAGAACTTTACCGATATCTCGTTAAGTTGAGTTCTGATGAAAAACTTAAGTTGATCAAAGACTTACCAGCTCCCGACCATTCATCAGGCTTGTTTGGATACATGCGCTGGCAGTTCTTATCAGAAGTTTATTTTGAGATTCACCATCCTGATATGGCTCAAATTGCCTTTCGTGCCTTTGTTGAAGGGGATCCCTTCCCAGAGATGACGGATGAATTAAGGCGACGAGGGACCACTCAATTCTTTAAGCAGTTGGTTTCACAAGGGATCATGCATGGTGAAGTATTACCATATGTCGATCCGGACGTGGCTGCCTTTATCATGGAAGGCATCTTTTACCAATTCGGCAGATATTTTATTAAGCGGCTGAATCTAACCGAACAAGATTTTATTGACAGGAAAATTTACGATGATCCTGAAGCTCAACAGCTTCTAAGTAATTTAATGGATATATTGGAAGCTGGCATGAAACAAGACCCTGAGCAAAGAAAAGGCTTAGAAAATTAATACTCTGGGACTCTGTGAAGACTCGCATCTCAACAACCTCGACCTAACTTTATACAACATAAAAAACTGCTCCTTGTTGGGGGGCAGTTATGAATAGGGATATTCTATGCTACTTTCATTAATTCAACAGTGAATTAATAATAACCGAATTTGATAATCCAGTATTGGAGGTTGTTCTTCTACTCAGAAGATTTCGCACCTTTCTTCCCATTATGGTTGTTAAACTCCTGAAGATAGCCTACATCAATCAGGTAATCAATAATCTCACGAGCATTCTCCTTGGGAGCCTTTCCTACTGTATGTAAGTGAACTTCTGGTTCGATGGGTTCTTCGTAGGGGTCGTCGATCCCGGTGAAATTCTTGATCTCACCTGAACGGGCACGGGCATATAAACCTTTTATATCCCGGGCTTCACACACCTCTAATGGTGTGTTAACGAACACTTCGACGAAGTGCCCTTCTGGAACCATCTTTCGTGCTTCCATTCGAGCTTGGCGATAAGGACTGATTGCAGCACACACAACAGTTCCATTATGCCTGGCGATCTCGCCTGCGACAAAGCTGATTCGAAGGATATTCGTATCGCGATCTTCTTTGCTGAAGCCCAAACCTTTCGAAAGGTGCGTTCGGACAACATCACCATCCAGGACGGTTGGATTGCGGCCATATTCCTGAAGCATATTTGTTAAATGTTTGGCAATCGTGGACTTACCAGCCCCACTGAGGCCGGTGAACCAGATACAAAAACCTTGTTTATTCTGAGGAGGATGAGCTTCCAATAAAATTTGTGCAGATTCTTCCCGTGTAAACCATTCAGGAAGAGGAATGCCCTTCGCCAGATAATCTTCACGGACTTGTGTGCCAGAGATCATGGCAACAGTAGCACCTTCCGGAACCTTGGAAGCCAATTCATATCGATCCTCTTCTGGAAGGTAAACAACCAGTTCAAAAGGCACCATCTTAACACCAACATCTTTTTCGACACTTTTGAGCATTTCTTGGGCATCATAAGGACCATAAAATGGCTCACCCTTGCTGTCCTTGCCCGGACCTGCATGATCCCGACCGACTATGAAATGATTAGCGCCATAGTTGCGCCGAATGATAGCGTGCCAAACGGCTTCGCGTGGGCCTCCCATCCGCATCGCTAAAGGCAGCAAGCTCAGGAGCGTTTCATCACCGTAATAATTCTCAACCAGGGTCTTATAGATGCGCACACGGGTATAGTGATCCACATCACCTGGTTTGGTCATACCAACCACGGGATGAATTAGCAAACTCCCACCAATTTGTTTGCTAGCTCTCTTGGTCAATTCCTCATGTACACGGTGCATAGGATTTCGGGTTTGGAATGCGACCACATTGCCATTCCCCATCTCTTCAAGTCTGGCACGTGTTTCTGCAGGTGTCAGTCGTAATTCAACGAAATCATCATAGGCAGGCAAGTTTAACACCTTCAATTCACCAGAAAGACAGAGATCCCCCCAACCCATCATCTCTGATACAATTGGGTGCTTGACATCCAACGTACCATAAACCTTTTGAGCCTCTTCTTTCCAGTTAAACCGGAAGATCTCCTCAACACGCATCACAGCAATAATCTGGTTATGGACATCGCGTAGTGTCACCCACTCAGCCTGCTCTGGCAAATCATCTTTGTCAATTGTCAATGTGATCGGAATCGGCCAAACAGTTCCATCCGCCAAAGTCATCTTTTCCAGAACAGAACGATAATCAGCCCGTCCCATGAAGCGATCCAGGGGTGAAAATGCACCCACAGCCAGGAGCTCCAGGTCGTGTGTTTGTCGTGGCGTCAACCGGACGGTTGGATAGGTACCGGCCTTCTTAATTAATTCTTCTCGTTTATCATCTTTTACGACCAGATCCACAAGGTGGCCGCCATATGGTGTGATTAACATATTTTCCTTATCAGTCATTAATACTCTTTTCCTTCATTATAATTTTGAACCGGTTTATTTTAGCACAAAAGTCAAGAAATCATAAATATCACTTTTATAATGAAATATTGAAACAATATCCTTTCTATTTAATATCCAATCATACGCAATCTGTGAATTTGAATG
>CAYTXE010000077.1:7175-11044 GCA_964441045.1 uncultured Candidatus Brevefilum sp. | reverse complement strand
AATCCTTCTTTACACTGGCGGTGAAGCACAAACACCCTGCCCGGGCTGTCCTGAGCCAATGCTTCAGCCTCATCACCTGTTCCATCAGGGCTGTTGTCATCCACAATCAAAACATTGAAATTGGGGATATCCAACGCGAAGAGGGATGAAACTAAAATTGGGATATTTTTCGCTTCATTATAGGTTGGGATGACCTGGATGATTTTCATATTGCTCCATCGGTTGTCGGCAGCAGTTCTGGCGTAATCAGTTTTAGCATAAGGGACCTCGAGTGTCAAGCAAGGAGGTTTGCCTATACGCGACAAACACAAGGATATGAGATGATCATATCGTCACGCAGTTTGCCCTGTCCCCCAGAATACAATGACGGGGGATCGCAAACATGCATGACCTTGTAACTGCATAACTATGTTCCCCCATGGTCTCCTGACCATGGGGGGTGCAATGACCGTAGGTCTCCATCGCGGGTCCCTTCCTTACAGGACGCTTCGCGGTGAGGACACCAGCTCAAACGATCAGAAATCAGCTTGAACGACTAGAGCTAGGTTTCCCAAATAAATTGTAGTACTTTTAATTTTTACAAAAATAGTCTTTAGGTCTTATAAGCGCCAGCTGCCTTCTCCGCCGACACGCACGTCACGGCGTTGGAACAACTGCCAGGAGATCAAAACCAGAACCAGATCGATGGCGATGAATATGCCAAACCAGGTCAAGTTGAGGCCATCCTCGATGGCCGTGGCCGTCTCCAAGTAGGTCAAGGGAGAAAAATCGGCAGCCCGTTCCAATTCATCGACAACCCCTGAAAGCATGGTGATAAAGAAACTGGCACCCACCAGCATTCCGGCCAGCATGCTGGCCGTTCTGCGAGCTGGCATCAGCATACTGAAGAGTAAAGACAGGGTCATGAAGAACAGCAAGATGCCAAACAGGGAGGTAAATGGCAATAGCAGTTCAAAAGCCGGGATGCTGAATCACTCTGACCAGGTCATGGGCAACAACAGAGAAGCCCAGGAGATCAGCAGCAAGATAATGATCACCAGGGTGTTGGCGAGGAAACGACCCCAGAAAAGAGCTGTGCGGCTAACAGGGTGAGCCAGAATCAGGTCGAGAGTACCGCCTTCTTCGTCACGGGCCAGCAGACTGGCGCCCGCCCCGGTAGCAAACAGACCGATGATCAAGGGCAAAAAGGAGAAGTACTCAACATCCAACCAGCCGATCGGGGTATTCATCGCGCCAAAATTGAATATCTCTGCCAATTCTGGCATCGTAACTGTGTATGCATTCATCACATCCATCATTTCATTACTGCCAACCATCATATCGTAAAAAGAACCCATCATGATCGCCAGGGAGGCCAAGCCAATCCCCCAACCAATGATCGCACCACGTGACTTGCGTAAGGAATAACGAATTACAGTAAACATTTTATTTGTCCTCCTCCCCATTGTAGTAAGCAAGGAAAATCTCTTCCAGGTTGGCGCGCTCGGTCTCAAAATCGTTGACCGGATACTTCGCCAGGGTCTTGATCAGGACATCCATTTGGCCTTCGACCTGCAGCAATATGCCCATACTATCGTCCTTGGCGATCAGCTCAACCCCCGGAAGCTTATAGAGTTCTTCAGCTTCGGTAGGCTGCTGGAAGCGAATGCGCACCTGGCGCATGGAGCGGTTGAGCAAGTCGGCGGTCACAGCCACTTCGACGATCTTTCCCTCTCGGATGATAGCGACCCGGTCAGCGACAGCCTGCACTTCACTGATGATATGCGAGGAGAAGAAGACAGTGGCCCCGTTATCCTGGGCTTCGGCCAGCATGCGATGAACTTCCTGCTGCATGAGCGGGTCAAGGCTGCCGGTGGGCTCGTCGAGAAGCAGCAATTTGGGTTTATGCATTAAGGCCTGCACGACGCCAATCTTCTGCTTATTACCTTTCGAAAAGTTTTTGATCGGAGATATGAGTTCTAGTTTGAGGCGTTCGGACAATTCCTCGATGAATTCCCAGTCCGAGCGATTGCCGCGCAGGCGGTTGAAAAAACGAAAGACCTGTCTGGCGGTCATATTCTCGTCCACATGCAGTTCGCCGGGTAAATATCCAACTCGCTCCTTGACAGCTTCTGGTTCTTCTTGCGGGTTAATTCCCAGTATACTAATCGAGCCACCTTGCGGGCGGATCAAATCCAACATGCAGCGGATGGCAGTGGTTTTCCCTGCCCCATTGGGACCAAGAAAACCAAAGATTTCACCACAGTTAATATCAAGATCCACACCCTTTAGCGCTTTTACACGGCCATAGTTTTTAACCAATCCTCGGATTTCAATCGCTTTTTGATTGCTCATTTTGCACCACCTATTATTTCTCTTGAAAAATATATCAACGTTGGGAAAATATCACATAACGACAATAAATATAATTTATCCGGAATTCCACGTCGCAATAATTTTACTCTATTGCCATCCAAACAGATTTTTTGTTGATTACCAGTTTTTACCTCATCGTTGGTCAGCTTCGATGCAGACCTGAAAAAGATCAACCAGTTATCGCCGATGAATTTTTCCAGGCGGGGAGGCTGTGAATGGATTGGATCAGCAGGACCTGTTGATTCTGTTTGGGTCTTTGGTGTTGTTCATCGCATTGGCGTGGTTCTTTTTCGTCAAGCGGGATTTGCGTTTTGGCGGCTCTGGTGGTTTCAGGATGGTGATAAATCGAGAAGTTGGAAAACCACAGGCAGAATAATGGTATCTAAATTAATCACTGATTAATCTGACAGTCACCTTAAAACCATTTTTTCATTGAAATTGATAAATCTTTTAACATACGCATCATTGCAAATTATTTTGATTCTGCGATATCGGCTGCTTGGCGAGAGCGTGTGAATAGAAATACCAATCCCATAAAACTCATCCCTAAGCCCAATAAAAAGAACCCATGCACTATTAAATCGGGAGGTGCGGCCAGCATTTTTTCTACATCTGACCCAAATAAATAGTTATACAGTGAATTGATGATCGGTGAAATGACCCCAATGATGACAAGGTTCAACCAAATCCAGTGCTTGCGAAAGGGGAGGAAGAAAACCAGCGGATAAAAGATCGCATAGGTGATGATATCAAACAAGTAAGGTGCTGCATCGACCAGCCAACTTGTCTCACCTCGTAACATAATATAACCAAAATAAAATATCCCGTTTTCATGGATGGAAGGCCAGAACGTGAATTTTGTGATCTCAACTCCCTGAAAATAAGCAACCAGGGCATGTGAGAACTCATGGCGAATCGTCCCAATGGCCAAATAAAGTGGAAAAAGCAGCATCCAAAACCAATCACGTTTGCGGATCATTCTTCTTTTTTAAAATCAAAGTGTTTTTTGCACATCGTGACAACCGACAAATGTTAGATAATATCTGATGCTAGAAAATATCTTCGTAGAACGGGACCAATAATCCTGTGCCAGCAACAAATATGGTAAAGACTACAATTAGGATCAATGAAACCACAAAACCAATCAATCCCAGGATCATCCCGCTAAGGGCCATTTTGCGACCTGTTTGTGCTCCTGAGGATTCATCGATACGTTTTTTACTAATAAAGCCCGTGATAACCCCGACTGCGCCAAGTGCTAACGCAATAAACCGTAAACCACACGGAATACAGAGGGATAGCAGCAGGGAAAGGACACTGAGGATGCTCGCGACCAGACTGATGATGGATAGGGTGTTTGTTTGGCCAGGAGTAACGCGTTCTTGGTAGTCTGTCATTTCAAATTCTCCTTGCGATATTGAAAATAATAATAGAATGTCATTGGATATTATAACTGATACACCGATCACCAATAGTTTCCATCTTTCGCTGGTCCCTTCCTTACAGGACGCTTC
>CAYTXE010000077.1:0-7075 GCA_964441045.1 uncultured Candidatus Brevefilum sp. | reverse complement strand
TTCCTTACAGGACGCTTCGCACTGAGGACACCTGCTCAATCGTAAAAAAATTAGTTTCCCCTCTTGGAATCGTCTAAATAAATACTTCCGAAATATATCTACCGTACGAAATTACAGTTTTTAACTATATAATAGAAGAGTCACAATAACCAGAATTGAAAAAGGAGGATTAATGCAACCAAATCCAGTCTTGAAAAAACTTGGCTTTTCGAAGGATGACCGGGTTGCGATCATCCATACCGATGATATTGGTATGTGCCAGGCATCTGTTGAAGCATTCGCTGAGATGGTTGATTTTGGACTGATCTCAAGCGGAGCTGTGATGGTGCCGTGTCCATGGTTTCTGGAGGCAGCCGCATTTTCAAGGGCACATCCTGAAGCAGATATAGGCGTTCACCTGACCCTGACCAGCGAATGGGAAACCTATCGCTGGGGGCCAATCAGCACCCGGGATCCTGAATCCGGACTGATGGATCAGCAGGGGTACTTCCATCGAACTTCAGAGGCGGTTTGGGAGCACGCTGATCCGGAGGCAGCCGTCGCAGAACTCGATGCTCAGGTCAGCCGCTCCCTGGCAGAAGGCATGACCCTGACACATATTGACACACACATGGGTTCAGTTGCGAACCCTGCGCTTATCCCCGGTTATGTGCAGTTGGCAACCAAATACGGCCTTCCGCCTATGATCCCACGTATGGCTGAAAAGGTGTTAATGAACAGTGCGGGTGTTGATGCCGAAACTGCCCAGATGGTGACAGGGATGATCCATACCCTGGAGGAGATGGGGATCCCCTTATTGGATCATCTGTCAGGTCTTGAGCTGGTAGATGCCGCGGATCGCTTTGGACAGGCTGAACAAGCCTTATGTGCGCTGAAACCTGGTGTGACCCACTTCATCATCCATCCCTCCAAAGACACCCCAGAGTTACGTCAGATTACAGATTCGTGGGATTGTCGGGTGGCGGATTTTGAGACCTTCACAAGTGAAGCGACCCGTACACTCATCAAGAATGAGGGAATCCAGGTGATCGGATACCGTGATCTAAAGGCATTGATGCCTTCTTTTGAGTAATCCATCTGATATCAATATGAGGAGAGACTGTCATGACGGATCAACCAATGCCCGTATCAACTAAGCTCAGTTTCAGTTATAAATTCTATTGGGGGGTTGCTGCTTTAGGGACATCATTAATTTCAGGGATCTATGGTGGCCTGCTGACGATTTTTTACCAGGACTATTTGGGTCTGACTGCCAGGTGGATTGGTATCGCAGCCACGATTTATGCCGTCTGGAATGCTTTGAATGATCCCCTGTTTGGGTACATAACCGATAACACACGCAGTAAACACGGTCGGCGGATTCCCTACATGCGCTTCACAGCTCCATTCCTGGCATTGACCTTCATCCTGGTTTGGTTTGCGCCGCCGAAAGCTGGTCAACAAACCCTCTTCTGGTGGATGTTGGTATCAATGCTTTTGTATGATACCTGTTATACGATCATTGGCCTGGTCTACTCAGCCCTGTTGCCTGAAGTAACCGAATCTGATGCGCAGCGCAACGGCTTACAGGTTTCCAGCTCCCTCTTTGCGATGCTGGGGACCTTATTGGGTTTCCTGATCCCAGATTTTGTCCGCCCGAAAACCGGCGAGTCTTCCTTAATCCCGCTGTATATTGCTATGATCGTCGTTGGTCTGGTCGGTATGGGGCTGATCCTGATCACAACGTTTAAGGTCAAAGAACGGCGAGAGTTTGTCCTCGTTGATAAACCTGTACCGCTCAGGGAAGCCATTAAGTACACCTTTACGAGTAAATCCTTCCTGGTATTGGTGTCTGAAAACTTCATGGCTATATTAATGAGTTCGTTGATCCTGGGTTCTATTTATTATCTGGCGGATTACGTCATGGGTTGGCCGGCGATTCAATTGTTAATCTTTCTGTTTATCCCTTTAATCATCGGCATTCCATTAACAACCCTGTTCAGGAAATGGCTGGGAGTGGTTGGCGCTCAGCAATTTCTGCTTGTTATGGCAGGGATCAGCTTGGCAGCGATTGCGTTTGTACCCAAACAGATCATTCCGGTCTGTATTGCACTCGCTGGGCTGGGGCTGGCAGGACCGCAAACCTTATCCAATGTCTTATTCGCACAAGTTGCAGATGAGGATGAACTGCGATCGGGACAAAGACGGGAAGGTGCTTTCTTTGGTGTGAATGCATTGATCACCAAACCAGCGCAATCAATTGCTATCTGGATCACACCATTCATCCTGGAACGAACGAATTTTGTCACAAGAGCCTCAAACTTGGGTGAGATATTTTTGGATCAGCCAGCACAAGCCATCATGGGCATCAAGATTTTTAGCGGTGTGATCCCGGGTGTCGCATGTTTGCTTGGAGCATTGATCCTGACCTGGTATCCCTTGCGCGGCAAACGACTAAAGGACCTTCAGCAGCGGATATTAGTTCTGCATCAGGAGAAGAAACAGAAGCTGGAAGAAAAATTAACTGGATTTTAGAACAGATGGACCTTTGTGGTGGATGCCTTTATTTTGCTTTGAAACTGCATGCTTCAATCCTGCATGTCAAAGGGTTCAAGAGTGGAATTGGAATTTAGAGGTTATATAAAAAACAACATTTGCAATGAAGAATACAAGGGCGATGATTTCATCGCCCTTGTGCTTTGAGACTGACCAGTGTAGGTGGGATATTTAAACTTTTACAATTTTTACGTTGAGTAAATTACGCCTCTACGGGTTCTTCTTCGACTTTCTCTATTGGTGTTTCGTCGATTTGGATCTCAGCAAGTTCCTCTTCGAGAGTTTCAGATTTTGGTGTTGAGAGGATTTGTAAGACCCAACCCAAACCAATAAGAACAGCGGCAAGTAAGACGAATTGGCCAGTATTTGACACATAGTAACTAACGATTTCAAATTCACTTCCTTCTACCACGAGCTGTCCCATCGCAATCGCTTCAGAAATGATGCCAGAAGAGTAAACAATCGCCCAAATTGTGTATGCCAGGGATATGCCCGCCAGTATGTAAAAAATGATACTGATAACGGGTAATTTCTTTTTTTCCATAAAGCTCCAACTTTCTATCTATTTTTAATGATCAATCAAACACTGGTGTATCACGTTCACAAACTCAGGTAGTATTATACTCCGTATTGACACCGCAACAATGGTGTGGATTAACAACAGTTGGCATTGACACCATAACTTGAATGCACCTTCTTAATGCTCAATTACATTAAAAATCTCACGCAAGTATTCCAGATAGTCAGGAACGTTTCCTGCGTTTGAAAAGGAATCCAAGCCCAATCAGTGAAGCTAGAGCCACCAGAATAACCCAGGGGCGTTCCAGCAGCCACAATATCACCGTGATACCTGTTCGGATAGCCCTAATCTTATTGATGCGGTTCGGTATTTCTGCCTGTTTGTTCCAATCAAAAGTATTAAGCTTAGAAAGAAAGCCCTGGGCAACGCAGCCTTCCAAACAAAAGATATGAATAGGTTTTTCAAGCATCGCACATAATCGCAAGTCGCGTGAAAACTCCTCCCATGTCAAAGGGTCAAGATCGCTGACACCCGCCAGATCAACGCCACCACCGGTGTTGCCCACTCCGATTGAATCTGCCTCCGCTGCATAGCTCCACAGGACAGCAGCCCCATCAGGGCGAAGGAAACTGGAATAGAGCATCAAGACTTCGCGGTCAGTATTAAGATCGACCAAACCTACTGTTCGCTGCAGGACAGTGGCATATGCTCTGCGTTCTTCAGAGATCAGCGGGATGTGATAACTTTCTACTGAATATCCATCTGCATGGATCAGTTTAACCAAATCCTGATAAGCATTTTGTGCCTCAAAGACCCTTTTCTTATTTGTAAATCGTTGGAATAAGGTAGCGATGAATTTTTTTGATTGTTTCCTGTCCAGAAGTTGATGGAGATCGTTGATATTTATTTCAATATCCAGACCGATCCCAGCCCATTCCAGCTGGTGATCCGCAGTCCATGCCTTGAAGGCGATGTACCTTTCGACAGCTTTCTCATAATTGTCAACGTTGAACCAGTAACCATCCTCCTCAGGAAGGAGCAGCCAGGCTACCATTGGTAAACCAGCCTTATTCAGACGTTTGACAACTTCCGCACGTTCCTCAGAAAGGTCCAGTATTCCTAAACTGAGGGCTGCTCCTAAATTATTTAAGTCATCGATGACGAATCTGTCTTCGAAAAGTCTTGTTAATTGTTCAGTATGTAATTCACAGAAAAAGGTTAGCTCGGGTTTAGGCATATGACGGCACCTCCTTAAGATTCGTTTTCTTTCCGGATCATCCCAAAAGGTTTCTGGGGGAATAAATCATTACTGAATAGACTGGTTTTCTTCACCTGTTTCCTGTTTCAGAATCTCTTTAGCTGCTGCAAGGGCATTTTGGGTTGAATTGAATAATTGATTGTTGGCAAGGAAAATGCGGGACTCCCCGATCATTTCTGTCAGACCTGCATCCTTTAGAGGGATAAGAACCTCATCCTGAAGACCGCAAAACAAAATGTGAACATTCTTGTCATGCGCTGAGCGAACGATCCGATCCAGCACCATGATGCCTGTGCTTGCCAGGAGATGGGTACGGCGAAAACGCAGGATCAACACTTTGATTTCTGTTTCAAGGATTCGTTCAATTTGATCTTGTAAGTCCTGTACAGCTGCAAAAAACAAGTCTCCTTCAATATTAATAATTGCGATATGGGGTGTTTGTTTTTCGATCCCTTCGAGTGGGTACTCGATAAATAGTCCCTCTTCGTTTTCAATGATGTAGGTCAGATTCATGCGGCTGCTCACCCCAAGGTGAAGCACAATGGTGGTGAGAATACCCAGGTAGATGGCATATTCTAACGGTAAAACCAGCATGGAAACGAAGGTTATGATCATCACAGCCCGGCTTTGGGCGTGACTCTGCCAGGTTAGTTTGATCAAGCTGAAATTGATCAATCCGGCAGCAGAAACGATAACAACTGCTGCAAGCGCTGCGAGAGGAATATAACCGATCAATCCAGAGAACAGCAGCAAGAAAACCAGAACACCCAAACCAGAAATGATAGCGGAAAAGCGTGTCCGAGCGCCATTGACAACATTGACAACCGTTCGGGAAGGTGACCCTGATGCAGGCATGCATTGGAAGAAGCCCCCCACGAATACAGCGAGCCCTTGACCAATCATTTGTTGGGATGGATCGAAATTTTCACCGGTCATTTGACTCATCGCTTTGGTAATGGACAGGGTTTCCATAAGTCCGAATAAAGCAAGTGCAGCGCCTGAGACACCAAGGGACGCGAATTCATTGAGTGAGATTTTTGGGATGTGAAATCCAAGCCTGATTGTCTCAGATAAATGATAATCACTCACAAGACGCACATTGTTTTCACCGCTCCAGCCTGTCATGTACACCAGCAAGGTTGTCAGGACGATGGTTATCAATGCGGCTGGAATTTTGCGGTTTACCTTCCGCAGGATCAATAACACTGAAAAACTGAGCCCACTGACGACCAGGGTGAAAAGGTTGATATTTGAAAAGATAGAACCTAAATTTGTGAAAATTCCCCATAAACTCTTGTCACTTGTGAGTTCAACACCAAGCAAGTTCCCAAACTGGTGGCTGATGATGATCACGCCGATGGCTGTCAGGAAACCAACCAGGACAGAATTCGAGATGTATCGGATGATCGTGCCTAATTTCAATACACCAAGCAAGATGTAGACCAGCCCCGCAATGACTGCCAAAGCGAAAACAAAATCTAAATAATCTGAACGATTTGCATAGTTCATCAGTAAACTTGCCGTTACCAGGGCAGTTGGATTGGTAGGGCCGGTGATCAAGTATGGGAAGCTTCCAAATAATGCTGCAATGATGGTTGGGATGATTGCAGTAAAAAGCCCGTAAATTGGGTTGATCCCCACAATGGCGGCATAGGCCATCGCCTGGGGAATGACAATCATGGCGACTGTTAATCCTGCTGATAAATCAGAGCGAAATTTTCCCCTGAAGTAGCGCTTAAATATTTTTGTGGAAAATTCCATCGAGGTGTCTTCCCAATACAAGGCTTGTATCAATTTTACCATTAGGTTCCGACCTCTCAGCTTGTACTTATTAAAGCCTGGATGAAGATTGCAGGATAATTGAGTAAGAACTTATCCAGATTTCTGACTATAATAAGAATGTTTCAGTATACTGAAATTGGAGATGATATCGGATGAAGGAATTAAAGGTTACGAGGAATCGGTTTAAGATAAAACTGCATTACATGTTGACACTGATTTTGCTGATTCATTGTTCATTTTTTGTGATTTACTGGATGGCTGTTGGGGATTTCCGCGCTGATGTCAATCAATATATAGGAAATATGACGGGTTGGCTGCTGCCGTACGTTACTTTTGTAATCGTCATAACGATATTGATTGGAATTTGGAGCCTAATCCGTTTTATTGGCTTCCGATTGGCTGCCCGTAAAGAAGTATGGAAACCCACCATTGTAAACTGGGTGTATTTCCTTCTATGGCTGGTTTTCCTGATCTTTTTTTATTCGGCTTTCATGATCATCTTGCGAGAGGATCCTTCCCAGAAGGGTGTGTTGAATCATCTATTCAACCTGATGAGGTTGGGCAGTGATGCTTTATTTTTTCTAATGGCAGGTGTTGGTCTGCGCCATTTGATCCTTAAATTACGAGGAAAAATGCAGATGGCGAAGCACAGGTGGCCTTGGGCAGCAGGTATCTTCCTGGTGTTGATATCTCTGGTCGGACTCTGGATGCTGCCGACAGTGTTTCCACCTAATTGGGCATATAAGGGAGACCTACCTGCAAAACCCGCCTTGATTGCACATCGCGGTGCTTCAACGCTGGCTCCAGAAAATACACTGGCTGCGGCTGAGCTTGCCGTGGTCAACCAGGCTTTTGGATTTGAGACGGATGTCCGGATAACACTGGATGGTGTGCCGGTTTTGATGCATGATGAAACACTTGAACGCACAACGAATATTGCAGAGGTCTTTCCAGAGCGGGTGAAAGACATTGTATCAAGT
>CAYTXE010000076.1:0-11276 GCA_964441045.1 uncultured Candidatus Brevefilum sp. | reverse complement strand
AGATAACCCAATTAATTCATCAACACTCAGTCCTGCTCCAAAATCCCTGGTCATTGTTCCACCTGCCTGTCATGCAACCCTTCGAGAGAAAGCAAAAATAGTGCGTTTTAATACTTTCTTATGTTATTATATCCTTTGAGGTATCTGAAAGATTGATCAAATTATTGTCTTATGAATACGATTTCATCCAAAATTTAATTTTACGAAAGAGAGAGAAGAATAACTTTGCAAAGTAACAACAGTATATCTTATGATATCCAGATGATATTAAAGGAAATGCTTTTATCTACTCTAGCACACTCCCCAGCACAAACAGGCACGATTGGACTAATCGAAGCTGGCTTTGATGAGATAAGAAACATTTGGCAAGTCCAACCAGGGAATGCATCTCCCATACCAATTGAAAATATCAGTCTGCATTCGTTTCCAGAGGTTACAGGGGACATTCAAGCCCCCCTTTTAGTTGAGAATACGACTTTAACAAAACTTTTAGGATTGCCTGAAAAATATCTTTGGCATTACCTGGTCTTAGCAGAAATTGAACAAGACAGGTCTTATATAATAATTCTTCACCTTGAATCTCCCCATAAGTTAGCCAAACAGGATAATGAATATCCGGCTAACCTGAAGGACCATACCATTGAGAAACTCCGGAAAGCCTTCTTATATGAAGACTTACATGATGCAATCCAGGCAAAAAATGAGTTTATCTCTATCATATCCCATGAATTAAAAAACAATTTGACTGTGATCAGTTCATATGCAGATATTATGCGAAAAGGCATCACAGGAGAAATTAATTCTCAACAACTGGAATACCTGACTACAATCATTCAGAACGTGAAGAGGATGGATAAGTTTATTAAAGACCTTTCCGATCAATCTCATATTGAAACCAAAACACTCCAGCTGGTGTTTGAAACCACCCCCATTCAAGAAGTCATTATTGAGGTGCTTAACTCTTACAAAGCGCAAATCAAGGAAAAATCGCTTGAAGTTGTAATGAAATTCAATGACAGCCTGCCAAATATGTGGTGCGATCGTTTACGCATCATCCAGATCTTATCCAATTTACTATCCAATGCAATCAAATACACGCCAGAAGGTGGAAAAATTTACCTCGGTGCTGAGCATACACAAAACGAATGGGATAAATCAGGTACGGCAGAAGTGATTCACTTTTGGGTCAAAGATACAGGATATGGTATCTCAAAAGGCGATCAATCCCGCATATTTGATAAATTTTACAGGGTATCTGATGAACGTATCCAAAGGATCCGCGGGTCTGGACTAGGATTGCTCATATCAAAGAGCCTTGCAGAAATGATGGGAGGTAAAATGTGGTGTGACAGCATTAAAGATATCGGGTCGACATTTCATTTTACTGTGCCAACATAAGAAGTTATCTTCCAATATCTAAATGGAGTGATATCGAGCAATTTCTTCTATGAACGCATTTTAAATAGAAAAAGACGCACCATTTGATGCGTCTTTATTATTTTTATCGACAAGCTAGAAAAGACTAAAAGCAGCAATTATCGGGGCAAATAGTGATGAAACTAGGGACATAACAGTGATCAACGTGTTCAAAGAGGGACCGGCGGCATCTTTGAAGGGATCACCGACGGTATCACCCACAACACTCGCTTTATGTGCATCAGAACCCAGGCCACCAAACTTGCCTGTTTCGATATATTTCTTAGCATTATCCCACAATCCGCCAGCGTTTGCCATCAACAAAGCGAAGATCACTCCTGTGAAAATGCTGCCGGCCAGAAAACCTCCCAGGGCATTCGGACCTAGAATAAAACCAACTAATAAAGGCACTCCAACAGCCAGGAATGCCGGTAAGACTAATGAGGTCAGCGCTCCTTGTGCTGCTAACCCAACACAGGTTGCATAATCGGGTTTTTCCGTACCAGCAAGGATGCCCGGTTTCTCACGAAACTGTCTGCGGATCTCTTCAATCATATCAAAAGCATTGTGTGTCACTGACAACATTGTCAATGCACTGAACAATGGTGGTGTCATCGCACCCAGGAAGACGCCTGCGATAACGATCGGGTCACGCAGGCTCATATCGACCTCAATACCAGCAGCTGTCACAACTTCAGCATAGGCTGCAAACAATGCTAGTACAGTCAAAGCGGCCGCGCTGATGCTGAAACCCTTTGTGATCGCTTTGGCTGTGTTCCCCGCAGCATCAAGTTTATCAGTAATAACAATCACTTCGTGGTCCATTCCTGCCATTTCGGCAATACCACGTGCATTATCCACAATGGGACCGTAAGCATCTGCAGAAACGATCATCCCACTGATCGAAAGCATACCAACTGCACTGATTCCAATCCCGTAAATACCAGGTAATCCAGTCAATTCAGAAAGGTAATAAGATAACAACGTCGCGGCAGCAATGCCTATCACAGAGGGAACGATGCTCATCAATCCATAGCTAAAACCAGTAATAATATTGATCGCTGCTCCCGAACCAGATACACGTGCAGTTTCAAATACGGGTTTGCGGTCTTCTGATGTGAAATAATCTGATGTAAACCCAATGATCACACCGGTCACCAAGCCTGTCAGTGTTGCCCATAATACACCAATATTGATATCACTCAACAGAACAAGCGCCAGAACCATAACTGCAAAAAACAGCGTTGTGATGATCGTACCGAAATTCAAGGCTGGACCGGGTTTGCCGTTCTTCCCGACACGTACAAATTGAATACCCAGTAATGAAGCGCCAATACCCAGTGTACATAGAATCAGCGGGAGAATTACATATTCCACAGAAAGTGAGTTGGCTGAAGCGCCAAGCAGCATGACTGCGACAGCAGAAGCGACATAACTGTCAAAGATGTCCGCTCCCATTCCAGCGACATCTCCAACATTGTCACCCACATTATCAGCAACTACAGCTGGATTTCGAGGATCATCTTCTGGGATGCCAACCTCAATCTTACCTACAAGGTCCGCAGCGATATCTGCTGTTTTTGTATAGATCCCCCCACCGGCTTTTGCAAGCAGTGCTAAGGCAGATGCACCAAAGCTGAAGCCCAGAATGACTTCAGCATCGCCCGTCAATAAGAAAATCACAGTCATTCCCAAAACTGCCAGCCCAACCATTGCTAAACCCATCACAGAACCTGCATAAAATGATAAGCGGAACGCTTTGTTGAGAGATTCATTTGCGGCTGTGGCTGTGCGAACATTCGCCTCTACTGCGATAGTCATACCCATATAGCCAGCGATTGCTGAGCATACCGAACCTGCAATAAAAGCAAGTGCCATGCGAAGACCGTTTAGCGGTGTAATGCCAGCCTGACCGGATGCAATTTCGTTTAAATCAAAACTGAACATGACGGCAATGATAAAACCCAGGATCACTGCCACAATTGTGAGTGCCAGATAAAGCCGTTTCAAATAGGTTTGAGCACCTTCTCTAATCCATGATGCGACCTCCTGCGCTTTTTCAGTACCAGGGGGTTGCCTTTTCACCCAGAAAAACAAATAAAGCGCAACACCTATCGAAATTACGCTGGCGACCAGACCAATATAAAGCCAAATTTTCATCTTCATTTACTCCTAAAATAATGTCTTCCAGCACTTGAAGGATCTTGTCTCAGCGCTGAGATGTTTTTTACATATTCGCTGAACGCCACCATCGATAATGCGACTCTCGTAATTCATCACTTGACGGTAATGGATAATATGACATAGCAGATTCGTTGCCCACAAAGAAACCATTTTTTACCGTACGATAGGCTAATGACGCCGGGCTGGCGCGATCTACCATTTTCGTTGCCACTGGTTTGGTTTTTAGATCTTTGAGAACTTCGCGTAAATGATCCATATTTGAATAGGGTAAATCCCCAACTTGTCCCATTTCCGGATTCGATGCAAGCTCATTCAGGCGAAGTTCTGCAAAGGTAATGGCTGGCAGTGTCACCAAAGAGGTAGGATTCTTGACGATCAAATCAAAAAAGTCTAATGGATTTAAACGACTGGCTACCAAAGGTGAAACGGGAACAATTTCTTTGTAAAGGTGCAAACCATCATCTAACGGGGGGATATCCTCGCTGGGATCTATTCCAAGAATGCGTCCATCTTTAGTGACAAGATACAATTTTCCCAAAGCTGATATATCAGTATGTTCCAGAACGCGGTAAACACCAATATAAATTGATGATTTTGGGGTTCCATCTTCGTGGGGAACACAACGAGAAATACCCTCATTGATTCTGAAGTATTTGCTGCGAAAATCTGGATCAATCTCTAAAAATATTGCTTGACCACTCGCTTTCTTTTTTGTACCTACGGCATAATAACTACCAAATTCTTCCGGTTCAAGCATGGAAGCGATTAATGCCTCAGGGACAAGTGATAAATATAAGTGAACAGCCACTTTACCTCCTTTTAAAATTCTACGGATGGTTTGTATAAAATCATCCTGTGAAAAAATCACAAAATCAACCCATTATACCATCACATTAACCGCACTAATATAAACTTAATGCTTAGGATGAAAGTCCCCTCCAATTGACTCGGAGGGGACTTGCCGAAGAGAAAAACAAAAAAACGAACAAGAGATCAAAGATTGACTTCAGGTAAATTTGCCCTGATCTCTTCTGGTGTTATTTCCAGGGTGTCATCAACAACTTTGCCCTGATGATAGGCATCATATGCCGCCAGGTCTAACAGACCATGACCTGATAGATTGAATAGGATCACTCGTTCCTCACCTTTTTCTTTTGCATCCAGGGCTTCGTCGATGGCTACCCGGATTGCGTGTGCGGATTCTGGCGCAGGGATGATCCCTTCAGTCTGAGCGAATTGGATTGCAGCTGCGAAAGTCTCAGGTTGAGGGACTGCAACAGCTTCAATATATCCAGCATCAAACAACATACAGATCTGTGGTGCCATGCCGTGATAGCGTAATCCACCAGCATGGATTGGTGCAGGAATAAAATCATGCCCCAGCGTAAACATCTTTAAGATTGGAGCCATCTTTGCAGTATCCCCATAGTCAAAAGCATACAGCCCCTTTGTAAGAGTGGGTGTTGCATTCGGTTCAACAGCGATGAGCCTTGTTTTCTTGCCTTCCGTAAGAGTCTTTTGCAGGAAGGGGAAAGCGCACCCTGAAAAATTCGACCCGCCCCCCACACATCCGATCACCACATCTGGATATTCATCCGCCATTTCCATCTGCTTAAGACATTCTTGTCCAATAACAGTCTGGTGTAATAACACGTGATTCAGAACTGATCCCAAACTATATTTTTTCTTGCCATTAGATTTGACTGCAGCTTCAACAGCTTCCGAAATGGCAATTCCCAACGATCCAGGGCTGTCGGGGTGCTCTTTTAGATACTCACGACCATAGTTTGTATGGGTAGAAGGACTGGGATAAACTTCTGCATCGTAACTTTGCATGATGATCTTGCGATAAGGCTTCTGATCATAGGAAGCTTTCACCATATATACTTCCAAATCCATATCAAAAAATTTACACGCAATTGAAAGCGCTGATCCCCATTGACCGGCACCTGTCTCTGTCGTCAAGGATTTTGTTCCATCGATTTTGTTATAGAAAGCTTGCGCGACCGCAGTATTGCATTTATGGCTCCCAGAGATAGAAGCCCCTTCATTCTTGTAATAGATATGGGCGGGTGTGCCTAATGCTTTCTCAAGGCGTCGTGCCCGGATCAAAGGTGTCGGACGCCAAAGCTTATATATCTCACGGACCTCTTCCGGGATGTCAATATAGCGCTCAGTACTCATCTCTTGCTCAATCAGCGACATCGGGAAAAGCACATTCAGAAATTCTGCAGTTACAGGTTCCTTTGTATGCGGGTTCAAGACAGGTGTTGGTCCCATAGGCATATCAGCGCTGATGTTGTACCATTGCTTCGGGATATCACGATCACTCAATAGGAATTTATATTGATCTTTAGACATTTTGCTACCTCCATATCGATAAATGATGGACAATTAGCCAGAGTAATGGGTCAAACAAATAAAAAAACGTTCATCCCATATTGGGACGAACGTTACTGTCCGTGGTGCCACCCAGCTTAGGCTATCCTTTAAACAAAAAAACCCGTTGATGATGCAACAGGGAAAAAGCCAGCCTCACTCATTACTCAGGTACAGCAGATTTTCTGCATATACCTTTCACCTTGATAACGGCGGTGTGTCCGTCTGAGGCTAATCGTCACCTTTCACCTCAAAGACTCCGAGGGCCATTCAACACCAGCGTGTGTGCAGTTTCTCACCAAATGCTGCTCTCTGTGACACCGTGTTCGTGCATACTCGTCCTCATCAATGTCTGTCATTATTCAATTATGATCTATATTATAAACAAGTCATCCCCTTTGTCAAGGGGTATTTTCACTTGATTCTAAACTTTTATTATTTCCTATGAGAACCGGTTCAAAAACTGTCAGGCTTGTTTGAAGCGAAAGGTGACCTCTTCTTCGCAACCAAATTAAGGTCATGCCGCTGCCTAGCAATATCGCAATCAAACCAAGCGCGCCTCCTTCCGGTCCAAATGCCCCACCTGTAAGCCACACCGGTCCTGCAGATTCAGTGGCGATCATGGCAGCACCTGTGTTCATACCACTTACGGGAAAACCGAATACAATTCCCTGGAAAAAATTCCAAGAAATATGCAAGCCAATTGGGATCGCAAGGTTTCCCGACAGAAACATACCTATTCCAAGAAAAACTCCTGTGAGCACAATGTTCACCGTACTAATCCATGTGGCGTTCGGATTTATAAAGTGAGACAAACCAAAAATTAGCGAAGTAAGTACGATTGAAATGACCAATGCCCACGTCTTACCAAGAAATTTCATATTCAACCCTTCAGCCAGGTTGATCAAAAGGTAACCGCGAAATACGATCTCTTCATACACACCCACAAATACAAATAACAGCAAAGATTGAATAAAAACAGCAGTAAAACTCATATTAGGTATAAAAGATACAAAGAAACCACGCAGGTTGACAGTCCCCGTGATCCAACCAAAAAAGAAAATTAATCCCATTAAAAAAGCCCCTAAAGTAATGCCAAATGCAAAATCCTTCCACCAGGTTTTTGAAAACTTAAAGCCAAATCCTTTAAACTTTCTATGGTCAATCCACTTCCCAATCAGGAATGTTGTTCCTAATGCACCCAAACATGTTGCTCCAGAAATTAATAGGAAACCAACCAAAGGATTGCCCATGATCATCATCGGTTGTACGCCAGCAATGAACGGCTGATGTTCCACACCAGAGGATACAGCGATCATTCCTGTTATGAACAGCAATATGAGAATGAAAACTTCTGTAAATAAAAAGTATGCCCCGACATATAATCCCAGACGCCAAAAAGATCGCAGACGTCGTTCCCTGGTGTTCCAAAAAAGTCGCTTAAGCATGTTTATTCAAGTTATTATGGTTTCTAATTGCAGTCGCAGCGAAATAACGTGCCTCAATATTCCCTGGGGACTCATCGTCGGGCACATCTAAATAAGTTCCCAACAGAGGATAAATCGCTTTTATCGTTTCCGCAATTTGCTGCGCAACACGACGGATGGAGAAATGGGCTGTTGGGGCTGCTCTAAGCCGGCAAAAGTGATAAGCCTGCCTTAAATTTAACGTAAACAGCACCCGCCGGTTAAAACCATTTGGGATGATATAGCTAGCAGCATCCGGATTCCAGGATGCAATCTGATGGTAAAGGTTTGCAGCTTGCTTCATAACTTCGATATACATCTCTTTACAGCCCGACTCAACAATTCCTGTGGGCAGGGCGAATCCAAGATTACCTGTTAAAGGTTGTGATGTTTGCGTCATCATACGATGACGTTTGAACTCAAAATAAGCACCCTGGTCCATGACTATATCAAAAGTCAATTGTGCATATTCAAATTCCCGCAATGGCTGGTCAAATTTCCCTCTCTCCGACATAATGGACTTGATTAATTTTTCCTTTTTTTCAGTCAATAATGCCTGCACATGATCCAGGCAACATTGAAAATTCATCCTGCGATCAAACCTAAAAAGCAGGGCTGCTATAACCTTATCCTGTCCATTTTTGTCCCAATCGATTAAGATGACATCCTCACCTGAATTCTCCTGAGGTATTTGATTGTCATAAGTGCGTAGTTGTTCCCGTAAATTGACAAGATAAGCGTTACAACTGGCATACTTGATCAGGGTAGGCGTTTCACTAAGGGCAACCTCACGCAGGCACGCCCCAATCGCTCGGACTTCTTCTAATGGCGAACTGAGCATCTTGCAAATGGCATATTCAAGGGCACGAGCGTTGATGGTCACACCAACATTAGCCAAAGAAGCTGCTGGAAGAAGGAAACGGCAAATATCCACCGCAGCGGATTGAAGCCGGCGTTCATAAGATTTCTCAGATTCTGTCTTTTCTCTGGCATTTCTGGAGCGCAGCCAGGTTTTAACCTTCGGAAGACAATCCTTATAAGTCTTGAATAATGCCTGGCAAGTGTTAATGAACCGGTCTTGCAATTGATGTTTACGAAGCTCATCCGGGATAAAGAACGCATCCCTCTCCCACAGCTGGTAGCGTGTGGATTTTTCTGTATAAGACGCTAATCGGTTGCCTTCAATGGTCTCAATTGCCAATCGGGAAACATTTTCCAGTGCGATGTGTAATATAGCATGCTCTGCAATGGAGGAATGGCCATATCCAACCACCCACTTCTCATGGAATCGAGCTGTTTTATCATCAGATAGTTCTGCAGCGATCTCATCAAAGGGCTGTGGAGAACGGGAAGTTTTTGCAAATGTTACAGCTATCGTTTCAGGACTTAAATCTTTAGGGCTTAAGAGGTAAATTCGGCGGGGTTTCGTCATGATTGAAGATCTTTCGAGCGATGGCTTTATCTCGATCAATTTGAGCAAGGAAAGCATTAATGCTATCAAATTTTTGCTCATCTCTGATCTTATCGATAAATTCGAGTGTGAGTTTCTCCCCATAGATGTTACCATCAAAATCCAGGATATGAGTTTCAATATTTGATAGTGATTGAACTTCAAACGTTGGTCGATAACCAACATTGGTAATCCCCTGAAAGACTCGGTTGTTGTACGTCACTCGAGTGGCATAAACACCCACTGCAGGTTTTTTCTTTCTCGGCCAACATAAAAGATTAGCAGTTGGTAATCCTAACTTTGATCCTCTGTCAGAGCCATGCACAACCAAACCAGAGAGAGTATAGTAACGACCTAATAACTTCGCTGCACACACAACATTTCCTTCATCCAGAAAATGACGAATTTTCGTCGAGGATACATCTTGATCCTTATATACCACTGGCTGCACAGTTTCAATCGACAATGAATAGTCGTGTCCAATTGTCTGTAAAATCGATCCTGTCCCCTGGCGGTCTTTCCCAAAAGCAAAATCAGGTCCGACGACCATTACACATAAGCCAAGCTTGTCTATCAGCCCAGACATAAATGTTATTGGTGATAGGTTCGCAAATTCACGGTTGAATTCGAAGGTGATCACAGAATCCACCCCCAGTTCAAGCAGCTTAGCGCTTTTCTCGGCGGGTGTCGAGAGATACTGATTTTCTATTTTTGGATTGAAATAATCATGAGGATTTGGGAAGAAGGTTACTACGATAACCGGACTTAATTTTGGCTTTGCTTCCTGAAGCATGTGATAAATAATCGCTTGATGTCCAAGATGTACTCCATCAAAATTGCCTATGGTAATAAACGAGTTCTTAAACGGTTGTGGTTTTAAATCTGAAAAGCGAACTATTTCTAAAATATTGTCAGGATTAATTTTCGCCATTAGCAATCAGCAAAATTATAATATAAGTGGCCCACGATAATCTATTGTGAAGGTCAATGATCCTGTCAATCATTTAAGACAACCATCGTTCAGGAAAAGAAGACCTTCCTGGGCTGCCACTCTTTTTGATCTGGGAGATACTCGAGCAGCGCCACCAATTCACCTTGTTGGCTGATTGCCCTAACCCACTGGTCAGGTTTCTCGGGTTCCTTCTCTACAGGAATTCGATGTCCATGTCGTACAAGATCTACTTCCTCAAAACTTAATTCCCGTGAAGGCCAATCACCTAATGCTTCCGCTGCTGGGATCAAGTATTTATACCAATCCCCATATTCAAATGCTTCTTTTAGTTTACGCAGCTGAATTGCATCTCTAAGTGCAAACTCACCGCTCTTTGTTCGGCGTAAACCGACAAGATGCCCACCGCAACCGAGTACATCACCAAGGTCATTTGCCAATGCCCGTACATAGGTCCCAGATGAACAATACACATCAACAATTGCTTCTGGTGTATCCCATTCGAGCAGCTCTAGATGATAGACATCAATTTCCTTAGGCTCCAGTTCGAACTCTTCCCCCTTACGTGCTAATTCATATGCCTTTTTCCCGTTAATCTTCTTAGCAGAATAAGCCGGAGGAACTTGTTCAACCGTACCTTCAAACTTTGTCAGTGCTTCTATGATTTGTTCTTCTGTGATTTCCACCGGTGAGCGTTGAATAACCTCACCTTCACCATCAAAGGTATCGGTCCGCTCTCCTAAGCGAATAATCGCCTGGTAGCGCTTATCCGAAGCAGAGACATACTCACTTAACCGAACCGCTGGACCAACCAGCACAACCAGCACACCTGATGCACGAGGATCCAATGTGCCGGTATGACCAGCGCGTTTAATGCCAGTTCCCCTGCGCACAACCTGAACAACATCATGTGAGGTCATGCCAACAGGCTTATCAATGACCAATACCCCAGAGACAGCATTTTTTACATCAAAAATTTGTTCACTCATAGTTTTCTTTACTCCCAGATATGGTGAAGGATCTGATCCTTATTCATTTTTTCTTTTTTCTAATAGGTTCTTGGTTTGCAGAATGACACGCTTCTGCACATCTTCCAAAGATCCTTTGACATCAGCACCAGCCGCAGCTGCATGCCCCCCACCCCCAAAAAATGTTGCAATTCCTGAGACATCTAACCCAGGTCGTGCTCTCCAACTAATTTTAACATCATTTTGTGATTGTTCAACAAAAATCAATGCAATCTCGGCCTCTCTAACCGATGACAAAATATTGACGAGATCTGCATCATCATTTCCAGGATACTCGATATCCTGCCGGTCATCAAGGGTCAAGCTTGTCCAAATAATACCACCATCGTGCTGTATACGACTCAGCCCTGCTCCCCAATAGCGTACAGCATTAAATGATTGCAAAACCAATTCTTCACGATAAA
>CAYTXE010000075.1:0-11311 GCA_964441045.1 uncultured Candidatus Brevefilum sp. | reverse complement strand
ATTATTGCTTCGCAGTTGGTGGCTTCCCACCCGCTTATTGGCGATACTTATGAATTGAATGCCATCGCTGCAGTCGTCTTGGGTGGAACGTCTCTGGCAGGTGGTCGCGGTAGTATGGGCGGCACCTTGATCGGCGCTTTTGTCATTGGCGTTTTGAACGACGGTCTGGTGATGATGGGTGTTTCATCTTTCTGGCAGAAAGTTATCAAAGGGGCAGTTATTGTCTTCGCAGTCATTATTGATCAGGTTCAGGCAAGAATGCAAGAACGCATTGCTGTGCAACAACAAGAAGAACTTGACTGATTGTGCGGCTAATATATAAAGGAGGTGCTGTTGTGTAGGATAATAGAAGTTTTTCAAAGAGTCTTTTTAGAATTCAATTTACACCGAATAAAGGAGTAAGAGATGAAAAACAAAAAATCACTATTAATTTTCAGCCTTATGTTGATTATGGCCTTTGTCTTCACCGCTTGTAAAGGGGCAGAAGAAGCAGCGCCTGCAGAAGAAGAACCAGAGGAAGCAGCCTTCGAACCTGGTCTGATCTGCGTGATCGTTCCTGGCGTTGAAAATCCCTTCTTTGGCACCATGCAGGAAATTGCGGCAGCAAAGGCGGAAGAACTCGGATATGAGACCTTGAAACTGGTTCACGATGATGACGCAAACAAGCAGTTAGAGCTGTTCGAAACCTGCATTTCACAGGGTGCCCAGGCGATCATTCTTGACAATGCCGGGGCTGATGCCAGTATTGCGGCAGTACAAAAAGCCAAAGATGCTGGAATCCCATCCTTCCTTGTCGATCGTGAGATCAACGAAGAAGGCGTCGCAGTTTCCCAGATTGTTTCCAACAACTACCAGGGTGCGACCATCCTGGCAGAGGAATTTGCTCGCTTGATGGACGAAGAAGGTCCCTACATCGAACTGACCGGACGCGATACCGACACCAATGCCCATGTCCGCTCACAGGGCTATCATGATGTGCTTGATGCTATCTCCGGCATGGAGATGGTGGCGCAGCAGACCGCTAACTGGAGCCAGACCGAAGCCTACGATGTGATGGACAGCCTGCTTCAGGCAAACCCGGATGTCAAAGGGGTGATCTGCGGTAACGACACGATGGCGCTTGGCGTTCAAGCAGCTCTGGATGCCGCAGGCAAGGGAGAGGTGTTCGTGGTTGGTTTTGACGGATCTGATGATGTGAATGATTCCATGCTGGCTGGCAAGATCGATGCCGGTTCATTGCAGCCTGTGGCAGAAATGGCCATCCAGGCCGCCATCCAGGCTGATCAGTACCTCAGGACAGGTGACACTGGAAAACCGGAAAAGCAGTCCATCGATATGGTGCTGTTGACCTCCGTGAATGCCTGTCAGTATAAAAGCTTTGCACCGACTGGCTCTACAGAGCCCTGCACTGTGACAGTTGCTGAGGAAGAATTCGTGCCCGGTCTGATCTGTGTGATCGTGCCCGGGGTGGAGAACCCCTTCTTTGGCTCGGAGCAGCAGATTGCAGGTGATAAAGCAGAAGAACTCGGATACGAGACTTTGAGACTCGTCCATGATGATGACGCAAACAAGCAGCTTGAGCTGTTCGAGACCTGTATCTCCCAGGATGCCCAGGCCATCATCCTTGACAACGCTGGAGCTGATGCCAGTATTGCGGCCGTACAATTAGCTAAAGACGCTGGAATCCCTTCATTCCTGATTGACCGTGAGATTAGCCAGGAAGGCGTCGCGGTTTCCCAGATCGTTTCCAACAACTATCAGGGTGCCACCATCCTGGCAGAGGAATTTGCTCGCTTGATGGGTGAAGAAGGTACCTACATTGAACTGACCGGTCGCGACACCGACACCAATGCCCATGTCCGCTCACAGGGCTATCATGATGTGCTTGATGCTCTTCCCGACATGGAGATGGTGGCGCAGCAGACCGCTAACTGGAGCCAGACCGAAGCCTTCGATGTGATGGAAAGCCTGCTTCAGGCACACCCGGACGTCAAAGGGGTGATCTGCGGTAACGACACCATGGCGCTTGGTGCTCAGGCGGCGTTAGATGCAGCTGGTTTGGGCGATGATGTGATCGTGGCTGGCTTTGACGGCTCTGATGATGTGAATGATTCCATCATGGCTGGTAAGATCGATGCTGGCGCTCTGCAGCCTGTGGCTGAAATGTCCATCCAGGCTGCCATCCAGGCTGATCAGTACCTCAGGACAGGTGACACCGGCAAACCGGAAAAGCAGACCATTGATATGGTCCTGTTGACCCCCGAAAATGCGTGCCAGTACACCGCGTACGCTCCCAACGGCAAAACCAGTTGTCCGTAGTTTGTTCAATAAATTGAGAAGATACTTTGATCCTCCAAAGGTGTAAATAAAAGGAGGTGACCGGTAGATAGTAAGTCATCCAGTCACCTCCTGAAAAGAAACACCTGCTTTGTTCTTCCTTCTCGAAGGGGTGAAGGTGCCTGAGGTTGACGGCGCATCCAAAAATCTCACCACCTTCACCCGCAAGTTGGATTCACGTGGGGTTAAGTAAAAATGACTCCCACGTGAGTCATTTCATTGTAACATTAATGGGAATCATTAGACCAAAATATTATAAATTATTCAGAAATATATTATAGAAGACTTTGGCACTTTCCCTGGAGAAAAAAGGGCTGATCAGGCAGTCGCCAACTACCCGTCCGTAGGCAGCCCAGCAGGCGATTGATTTTTTGTTGCACTCCCAGTTGGTTTCGCTGAAGGGAAAACACTCGTTAATGCCAACTATTTAGCAAATGAAATCAGCGCTTTGATAATTATAATAATAGGTGCACAACCAGCCTTACCAACCCTCTCCGAGGTCTCAGATTTTCTTGAACAACAGGAGGTGAAATGAAGAAAACAGGTGTGATCAACGCCCCAATGGCTGCTGTGATCGCTGAATTAGGGCATATGGATATGATCGCGATCGCCGATGCAGGTTTACCCATTCCAAAGACAGTCAACCGTATCGATCTGGCTTTGAAGCAAGGGATTCCCGGTTTTATTGAAACACTGCGGGTTGTACTCACAGAAATGCAGGTCGAGAAAGTCATCCTGGCTGAAGAGATCAAACGACAAAACCCACTCATATTGAACGAAATTATTAATCTGATTGGTGAAGTATCTATCGAATTCGTTCCGCATGCAGATTTCAAAGAAATGACTAAAAATACAAGAGCAATCATTCGAACTGGAGAATTTTCTCCATATGCCAATATTATTCTAGTCTCCGGGGTGGTCTTTTGATACCCAGGATACCTACAAGGAGAGAAAGATGAAAAAAACAACATTAGGCGTGATATTTGGAAATCGGGACTTTTTTCCGGATCATTTGATCACAGAAGCTCGTAAAGAAATTCTGGAACTGTTCACAGAACTTGATATCTTACCGGTCATGGTGAGTGAAGATGACACAAAATTAGGTTCTGTCGAAACTTATGAACATGCCAAGATTTGCGCTGCACTATTTACAAAGTACCAGGATGATATTGATGGTATCTTGGTAGTGCTGCCGAACTTTGGTGATGAGAAAGGGGTTGCTGATACGATCAAGCTCTCCGGTCTGAGGGTGCCTATTCTGGTGCAGGCTTATCCGGACGACCTTGGAGCATTCGATGTAATTCATCGTCGGGATTCTTTCTGCGGAAAGATCTCCGTCTGCAATAATCTGCGCCAGTATGGCTATGACTACTCCCTGACCAGCCTGCATACGAGTTCACCGAAGAGTGATAGTTTTAAGGCAGACCTGGTTAAATTCGTCAGGGTCTGTAGTGTCGTTAATGGCCTTCGCAACTTAAAGCTGGGAGCCATTGGTGCACGACCGACAGCCTTCAACACCGTCCGTTATAGCGAAAAACTTTTGCAAGCCTACGGCATAAGTGTGACAACAGTTGATCTTTCAGAGATATTCGGTATTGCAAACAAGCTATCAGATGATGATACAAAAGTAAAGGATAAGCTGTCTGAGATCAAAGCGTACTCCAAACACGATTCTGTTCCTCTGAAAAATCTCGTTCGCATGGCGAAATTGGGGATCGTGATCTCAGACTGGATGACAGCCAATGATCTGAATGCCAGCGCCCTTCAGTGCTGGACATCAATTCAACAGAATTTTGGGATCAACGCCTGTACGCTCATGAGCATGATGAGTGAGAAGTTGATGCCGTCAGCCTGCGAGTTAGATATAACCGGTGCGGTTTCGATGTATGCTTTACAGCAGGCTTCTGGTTTTCCCGGGGCACTGGTGGATTGGAATAATAACTATGCGAATGATCCGGATCGCTGTGTTTTATTCCACTGTGGAAACTGGGCAAACAGCTTTGTGCCCAATAATGAGATCAAGACCGCCCCAATCCTCGGAACCACAATTGGCGAGGAAAATACCTATGGAGCAATGGCTGGACGAGCCATCGCAGGTCCGATGACATTCGCGCGGGTCAGCACGGATGATGTTCATGGTGTGATTCGAGCCTTTACGGGTGAGGGAGAGTTGACTGATGATCCGCTGGATACTTTTGGTCACAGGGCGGTAGCTCATGTGCCGGACCTTCAATCCCTCATGCATTATATTTGCAAAGCCGGGTTTGAACACCATGTGGCTATTACGATGGGTAGTGTCGCTGAAACCCTCGATGAGGCCTTTACAACCTATATGGGTTGGGAAAACCACCTTCACCTACGGTAATTAACTCATTGATATACTGAAAGGTTTGACTTTTCATAATCGGGAGAGTGATGCTGTTAATTTAGGAATTGGATAAGGTTGTTTGGATTTATTGGTCGGCAAAGTTCATTGTTCATTTTTAGTGAAAGTAAAAAAGTGAGGAATAAGGCAAGAAATTGCCTTATTTCATTATTGTATTGGAGTATGAATCTCCGGAGGGTCATTTTTTAATTCTGGTGAAGGGGGAATTGTGAATGGTGAATAGTTATTGATCCAGGTTCACCCCCACATGTGTGGCGAATACGATAAAGACGGGGGACCGGGGACAGGAGACGGAGGTTCACCCCCACGGATGTGGGGAATACCCATATCCCTCTCCACTTAGTTTCGGGGACTAATGGAGGAGGATCTTCGAATCTCCAGAGGGTCACAACTCGAACCGCTCGATGATGTTGAGCGGTTTTTGTTTATGTTACGGTTTGATACTAGAAAAAATCAGAGGTTTTGACCATTCACAACTCACCATTCACAACTCACCATTCACAACTCACCATTTACAATTCATCACCCAAACTTTCACCATTCTCCTCATCTGTGTTGGGTCACCCCCCAAAAAATCACCGGCTATTTTTCGATCTCAAGGATCTTGTACAAGCTTTTTCGCAGTGCAGTTATCTGTAATTAGAATATTGATTAGTTTACCTCTCAAGGCACCACGTATTGCTTCGAATTTTCTAGCACCGCCAGCGATGCCAATCGCACGGTCCACTTTTTTCAATTGATCCAATTTCATTGAAACAACCCTTTCATTCAGAGTGCTTCTAACAGGTATGCCATCAGCGTCAAAGAAGCGAAGCAAAATATCTCCTACAGCTTTCTTCTCACGCAGGATGTCCAATTCTTCCTCGGAGAAAGCGTTGCCGCTTTGAGCCAGGAGCATTGATGGAGAGACCGAACCAATCCCGACTAATGCCATTGTGACATCACTATACAGGGAAATTGCTTCCTGCACGAAAGAGTCTTCCAGAAAAGCATCTCGTGTCACCTTTGATCCAACCACGCCTGGCGCAGGAAGGTAAATAGCTTCACCCTGAACCAGGTCAGCAAAGCGGCCTGTTAACCTAGTGGCGTGAATTTCTGCAGACGGGTTTCCGACTCCGCCTAAAATCTGAACTACCTTGACGTTCTTCTTTCTTGGGATTGTGTGCATCGAATTAACCAGTGCAAGAAGCGTAGCACTCCAGGATGAAAGGGCGATAACTTCCCCATTGTTTATTGATGACTCAATATAATAAGATGCAGCCGCCCCAAGGTCTCTGAGAATACTATCTTCGTCTTCACCATTATGACAATCAACGACGATAACATCCCGCATGCCATAGCGCCCCATTATTTTTTTTTCGAGATCGATATAAATACCTTTTGGGGTGGTGACAGTAATTCGAACAATGCCTTCTTCTCTGGCCCGATTGAGAAGCCTTGAAATTGTGGACTGGGATAGCCCAAGCTGTCTTGCTATGTCCGATTGGCGCATGTTTTCTTCATAATGCATTTGCGCCACTTTGGTCATCAATCTAATTTCATCTATCTGAGTCATTCGTTTACTTCCATAAAATGAATTTAAGTCATTTTATACCAAAGTTGAATAAATATCAATGCTAGAAAAAAATTCTAAATATTGACAAATTATTAAAATTATAATAATATTGTATTAATAAGAATAAAATATGATACATGAATATTTATTCAGGATAGGTTTTATGATATCTCATAGAGGTCAAATCACAATACCGGAACTGGAAAGAAAATCCATTCTATATCGAAAAACGATCTTAACAATCATAAAACGCGCTAATGCTGGTCATACTGGGGGGGACTTGTCCTGCATTGATATTCTCAATGTTCTTTATAACCATACATTAAATGTATCACCGGACACGTTCAATGATCCAGCCCGCGATCGGTACATTCACAGCAAAGGGCACTCAGCAGAAGCTCTTTTCACTGTGCTTTGCGATCAGGGTTATTTCCCAAAAGAGGAACTGGCAACCCTGAATCACTTTCAATCACATTTTATTGGACATCCGACAAGAAAAGTAAATGGTGTCGAACACAACACCGGGGCTCTTGGTCATGGACTGCCAGTTTCGGTTGGGATTGCATTGGCAGGTAAGAAAGATAGCCTGCCTTATCGGGTATTTACGTTACTCGGTGATGGTGAACTTGAAGAGGGGTCAAATTGGGAAGCTTCAATGAGCGCAGCACACTTTGGATTGGATAACCTAATTGTGATCGTTGATCGAAATACATTGCAGATCACAGGACGAACGAATGAAGTCAGCCAGCTAGAACCTCTGGGAGACAAATTCAGGGCTTTCGGTTATGCAGTCCATGGTGTAAATGGGAATGATGTCAGCGAGCTGGTCAATATATTCGACCTCATTCCATTCGAAGAAGGAAAGCCTAGCCTGATTTTAGCCAGGACCACGAAGGGGAAAGGGGTCAGCTTCATTGAGGATCAGGTGAACTGGCATCACCATGTACCGACTGACGATGAATTCGCAACAGCAATGTCAGAGCTGAATTTGGCTGAAGAAAAGTGGCAGGTTCAATATGGAAATGGGTAAATCCAACCTGGAAGTTCTCGCAGAAACTTTGTTGGAAATTGGCCAACAAAATGCTGATCTGCTTGTCGTCACCGGCGATTCACGCGGATCTGGGAAACTGGTTCCTTTCGGGAAGAAGCTCCCAGATCAAATTGTGGAAGTGGGGATCGCGGAACAAAACCTTGTTGGAGTATCAGCAGGATTGGCCTTAACCGGCAAGAAAGTCTTTGCTGTTTCTCCTGCATGTTTTTTGACCGCGAGGGCATTTGAGCAGATCAAAAATGATGTGGCTTATTCTGATATCCCAGTCAAATTGATCGGTATCAGCGCTGGTGTTAGTTATGGCGCACTAGGGTCAACACACCACTCCCTTCATGATTTAGCTGCCTTGAGAGCTGTTGACAATATACATATTGTCGTGCCAGCAGATAATTTTGAAGCCCGTAAGGCAATCGAATCCTCGGTGGATCATCCTTCCCCGATCTATATCCGCTTTGGAAAGAAACCTCTGCCTCATTTACATAGTGCCGATAATAACTTTAAGATTGGCAAAGCAATCAAATTAAAGAAGGGTTTTGACATGACCTTCATTGCCACCGGCGAGACAGTTTATCGAGCCGTCAAAGCCTGCTGCCTTCTGGAAGATCTGGGATTTTCATGTGGTGTGATCAGCATGCATACCTTAAAACCTCTTGACAATGAAGCCATTTTGGTTGCTGCAAAAGAATCCGGAGCAATTATTACAGTCGAAGAGCACAGCGTAAATGGCGGTTTGGGGAGTGCCTGCGCTTCTTTAATGCTTCAAGGAGGGCTGCATAATCCCTTTAAGATAGTTGGCATCCCGGATGAATATACCGTTAATGGGAGCCAGGCAGAGATTTTTGAATACTACGGCATCACCCCAGAAGGATTGGCGCAAACAGCTCAGGACTTGATTCGGAGTGAGAGAAATTAATGACAGTGATACTTGCGATTGACCAGAGTACCTCAGCAACGAAAGCGATGCTCTTCAAGGAGAATGGCGCACTGCTGGACAAGGTTTCTGTTCCCCATGAGCAGATATACCCCCGGCCTGGCTGGGTTGAACACAATGCTGAAGAGATCTACCAGAATGTTGTTCGATCTGTGCGAACCTTGATTGAGGTAAACCCGGGGATACAGGAAGAACTTCTGTGCCTGAGTATCACAAATCAGAGGGAAACGATTGTCGTCTTCGACCGGAAGACTAGAGTACCGTTACATAATGCCATTGTTTGGCAGGACCGGCGTGGAAGTGAAATCTGCTCAGCCCTGGTTGCAAATGGAAAGCAAAAGATCGTTCAAAGCAAGACTGGCTTGCCGATCGATACTTATTTTTCTGCATCAAAGCTCAAATGGCTGATCAATACTTATCCTGAAATACAAGAAAAATTGACCAAGGGGGAAGCTCTGATCGGCACAATCGATACATATCTAATTTATTGTCTGACGAAAGGTGCGGTATTTGCCAGTGATGCGACCAATGCCTGCAGAACCCTGCTGTTCGATATCCAGAAATTCAGCTGGGATCAGGAACTTTGCAGCATCTTCGATGTGCCAATCCAAGCGCTTCCGGAAATTCGGGAAAGCAGTGCCACCTTTGGAGAAACGGATATCGAAGGGATTCTTGCATCTCCGATCCCTATTTGCGGTGTGATGGGTGATTCACAGGGGGCACTTTTTGCACAACGTTGTTTCAATCCCGGTACTGCTAAAGTTACCTTTGGGACGGGATCCTCTGTATTGCTAAATATCGGGAGCGAAATGGCTCATTCTGATAGCGGCATTGTGACCACCATCGCCTGGGTATATAAGGGGAAACCCACCTATGCATTTGAAGGGATCACAAACTTTACCGGTGCGACTATTGCCTGGCTCCAAAATCAGTTGGAGATCATAACCGATGCAGCAGAATCTGAAGAATTAGCACGATCCGTTGAAGATAATGGGGGTGTCTATCTGGTTCCCGCCTTCGTGGGTCTTAGTGCACCATATTGGGAGCCAGATGCAAAAGCAGCCATTTTGGGAATGACCCCCAGCAGCACCAAAGCACATATTGTTCGGGCAGCTCTCGAGTCCATTGCATACCGAATACGTGATGTGCTCTTGTTAATGGTTAAAGATGCTGGGGTGGATCTGAAGCACATTCATGCAGATGGAGGTGCTGTTAATAACAGGTTTTTGATGCAATTTTGCGCCGATTTGTTGGGGATCACCGTTCGGGCTTCCAGCTTACCGGAGTTATCAGCACTTGGGGCTGTGTTCAGTGCATATCTTGGAATGAAACAATATTCAGGTTTGGATGATTTAAAAGATCTCCCAGCTGAATTTTCGGAATATAAATCTTCGAAGAGTCTTAACGAGGTCAATGATTTGGTTGATGGCTGGCAGGCAGCCGTGCACCAGGTTTTATATCAACACGGAGAAGGATAGGTCTATGAAAAAAATTAATCTTTCGTCAATCATCATTGGATTGGCAATCATTGTGTTCCTGGTTCTCGCAGGCATTTATGGTTTTACGATTGTCACGATTGAAGAAGCCGAGAGTGCAATTCAAAGTGAAGAATTTGATCCAGTTGCTTACGTGGATGGGATCTGGGATACCCAGTTAATACCGGCATTTGATGAGAACGCTGCGGACCTTTCGAAAATATTGTCTGAAATAGAACCAGATTCCAATGGAACGGCACCCAAGGATGATCTGATCGCAATCGCTGAATATTATGGGTTGATCACCGTTGGTGAGGCGCATGTTTACATAGTGCAGGGCACCGGCGAGATCACCAGTGTGAATGCTGAAACCAGCCTTGGAACGGCAGAATTGAAGCTTGATGGCTATGAAGGTCCCATCAAAGTGCTGCTTTATATTGGCACTCGAATCCCCAGTGATGACACCTCAGTAAGAGATGCTGTTAGCTTCATCGCATTTGGAGATTTTAAGGAGCAGACTGAGTACGGAAAAGCAGCTATGGAAATCAACAAGCGGGTTCTTAGCACAGTGCTTGGAGATATTGATCGTGACAACCTGGTCGGAAAAACCATTTCATTCAAAGGTGCATTCACCATTCGTACATTCAACCTTCTCAACATTGATGTGAGTGAAATTAACATCGTACCTGTGAAAATCGAACTGGGAGATTGATTATGTCCGACTTATCCACAAATCTCACTGTAAAAACTGATATTTCAAATAACATCATCTTGACTGCTGAGAATATTACCCATGTTTATCCCGGTACGGTTGCGTTGGATGATGTTTCCTTTAGCGTTCGTAAAGGCAAGGTTAATGTCCTCATAGGCGAAAACGGTGCAGGGAAATCGACGTTAATGAAAATACTTGTTGGTGTACAGCAGCCTACCAGGGGCAAGATCCTTCTTGACGGTCATGAAATCAAACCCAGGTCTCCCATTGAGGCTACCCGTCTGGGAATCGGCATTGTTTTTCAGGAGTTGAATCTATGCGACAATCTCAGCGTGGTGGATAACATCTTCCTTGCACGGGAAAAAACACGCAGGGGTGGCCTGATCTCACGGAGAACCCAGAGAAAGCTTGCCAGCGAGTTATTGGATAAGCTCGAGCAGAAAATTGATCCTGATGAGCTGTTGGGTAATCTTCGCATCGGGGAAAAACAAATTGTCGAGATTGCCAAAGCTTTATCACAGAATGTACGCATTTTGATCATGGATGAACCGACCTCTGCTCTGAGCGCTGATGAAGTGGATGTATTGTTCAGGGTTATCCGGGATCTTAAATCAAGCGGGGTTGCCATCATTTACATCTCACATAAACTGGAAGAACTCACAGAAATCGGTGACTATGTCACTATTTTAAGGGATGGACAAAAGGTAGCTGAAGAGGAAATTGAAAACGTAAACGTCACATGGATGATTGAAAACATGGTTGGGCGAAACCCTGCGACCTTATTCACCCACAAGGAACGTGAGCTGGGTGATGTGCTTTTAAGAGCTGAAAACCTGACCCTGCCGCGTGCTGGTGGTGGATATC
>CAYTXE010000074.1:0-11639 GCA_964441045.1 uncultured Candidatus Brevefilum sp. | reverse complement strand
GCCTGAAGAAAAACAGGCGCATTATAACAAAATGATGGCGGAAGTCTTAGGAAAATCTGGTGGTTACTGCAAGGGTAAAGGGGGCTCCATGCACATCGCTGATGTGGACCACGGCAATTTAGGCGCAACAGGCATTGTTGGTGGGAACATCCCCGTTGCTGTTGGGGCTGGATTGGCTCAAAAATTACAGAAAACTGGCTCTGTTGTGGTCTGTTTTTTTGGTGATGGCGCTTGCAATACGGGTAATTTCCATGAATCGCTTAATATGGCGTCCTTATGGGATCTACCAGTTGTGTTTGTGATTGAAAATAATATGTATGCCATGTCGGTACCCTGGAAAAAAGCCAGCAAAATAAAGCGAGTTGCGGATCGAGCTAAAGCTTACGGAATCCCAGGTGTGACCGTTGATGGGATGGATGTTTTAAAAGTAAGAAAATCCGTTGCAGCGGCTGTTGAACGTGCACGTTCTGGAAAGGGACCTACTCTGGTTGAGTGTCAAACCTATCGCTATTATGGTCACTCTCATTCAGACCCACGAGCATACCGAACTCGAGAGGAAGAAGCATCGTTCCGGGCAAAAGACCCAATCAAGCGGCTGCAGGCTGATATGTCTGTAATTGGCTTCATTGATGACAAAGAATTTGAAAAGCTTGATGATTTAGTCCAGGAAAAATTGGACGAAGCGATGAATTACAGTGAAAAATCCTCTCCGCCAAATACTGATCAACTTGAAACCGATGTTTTTGCACCATCGAAGACAACTCAGACAGACATTGAAGTAGAGAAAAATTTAAGAGAAATGATGCACACTGATACAGATATACGTGAGATCAGTTATGCTCAGGCATTACAGGAAGCCATGCGCGAAGAAATGATCCGCGATGAAAGTGTGTTCCTGATGGGAGAGGACATCGGTTTGTATGGTGGTGCCTATGGCGCGACTCGTGGATTATTTGATGAATTTGGCGAAAATCGCGTGATAGATACGCCCATATCTGAAGCAGCAATTGGAGGTGCCGCAGTGGGTGCAGCCATGGCTGGTATGCGGCCGGTGGCAGAGATTATGTACGTTGATTTCACACCTCTGGCAATGGATCAAGTTGCCAACCAGGGAGCGAAAAACCGTTATATGTTTGGCGGTAAGACGTCCGTTCCAATGGTGATCCGAACTGAAGGGGGCGCAGGTCGCGCTATTGCGGCACATCACTCCCAAAGTTTGGAGAGTCTCTGGACACATTTCCCCGGTATTTATGTCGTGATGCCAGCGACGCCCTATGATGCTAAAGGATTGCTTAAAACAGCCATACGAGATGATAATCCTGTGATGTTCATTGAACACAAGATGTTGTATAAAGAGAAGGGGCCTGTGCCCGAAGAAGAATACATCATTCCATTTGGCGTAGCAGATGTCAAACGTGAAGGTAAAGACCTTACCATCGTTACTTATTCTAGAATGGTGTTGCGTGCACTTGAAGCAGCGGAAATTCTCACAAAAGAAGGCATTGATGTCGAAGTTATTGACCTTCGCACACTCAAACCCCTGGATATGGCAACGGTCAGTGCATCTATCCGAAAGACCGGTCGGTTTGTAGGTGTGACAGAAGCTTATGAAAATACCAGTTTCATTAATGAGATTATGGCCAGGGTGAATGAAGAAGTCTTTGATTGGTTGGATGCCCCCATGGTCAGGGTTGCTTCTGCAAATGTGCCAGTTCCTAGGGCTGAGGTCTTGGAAGACCTGGCTATTCCGAACGTTCAACGAATCATCACTGCTTGTAGAAAGGTCATGAGCTGATGAGTGAAGATCTATTTATCCCGAAATTGGGTCAAACTGTTGAAGAAGTTGTTCTCATAAACTGGTTAATTGAGGATGGGGCAAAGGTCGATTTTGGCGATCCCTTGTTGGAAGTTGAAACGGATAAAGCGATTTTCAACGTAGAAGCCAATGCCAAGGGGTATATACACTTTGGACCTTTTGAAATGGGAGAAACAGTCCCTGTGTTGACAGTAGTCGCAACGATTGGGAAAGCTGAAGAAATATTTTCACCAGGTGGCGAAGGACAACAGGATGAGAAAGCAGCAGAGGATTCTGTAGTTGACAATCATAAAGTTGCAGAAAAACCCACTCAAGATGATAAGGTGAAAATTCTAGTGGATCGAAAGAAAATCTTCGCATCTCCCAGAGCAAGAAAAATGGCGTATGAGACGGGGGTTGATCTTGATAGGATCATCCCAACAGGCGGTGAGGGTATCCGTGTGGTTGAACGAGATGTCATTAATTTCCTCAAAATAAAACCCAAGGCAACCCCGATTGCGGCTGCACTGGCTAATGAGGTCGGTTTGGATCTGGTAGGTGTGATTGGAACCGGGTCCAAAGGTGTGATTTCAAGGTCGGATGTTGAAAGGGCGATTCGGGAACAGCTTACTGCCGATATACCCTCTCATGTTTCCTCAGTGCCACAGGTCAGATATGCATCATTAGATATTGAGGAAAGACAGCCACTTCGCAGCGTGCGGAAATTGATCTTCGATCGTATGGCAGACAGCGACCAATTAACCGCACGGGTGACCCTGATCACAGAGGTTGATGCCACAGAATTGGTGGCGCTCAGAGAAAAAATTAAAGTGGAAAATACTGTTGCTTGGGGATTTACACCTGGCTATAATGACTTGATCGGGTTGATCACTGCGCACACCTTGAAAGCTTTTCCTTATATGAACGCAAGGCTGAGTTTGGATGGAAAATCATATGAGATTCTTCGCGATGTTAATCTTGGTGTTGCGGTTGATACCGAACGAGGGCTGCTTGTCCCGGTTCTAAAAAATGCGAATAAAATGAATTTACAGGAATTTGGAAATAAATTCAGAAAACTTGTGAAGAAAAGCCAATCCGGGCAGGTTTCACCTGAAGATTTAGAAGGTGGGACCTTCACGATCACCAATTTGGGGAATTATGACATTGATGCTTTTACGCCGATCATAAATTTGCCTGAGGTAGCTATACTGGCGATTGGCAGGATTCTAGATAAGGTCGTTGCACGAAATGATGCAATAATGATCCGAAAGATGATGACATTGAGCCTGGTTTTTGATCATCGGTTGATTGATGGCGCTCCTGCTGCGCGATTTCTGCAAGAGATAAAGTCTCAAGTTGAGTCCCCATCGAATATTTTTGGATAGTACCATTGTTTTTGATTGCACCAAAGTTGTGCAATCAACAATTAAATCAAAAATCGATAAAACCGTTCAGAAATGAACGGTTTTTTTATGGCGATAAATTGTGGTTACTTTGCTTGAGGTTTTATAGCATGATGGGATAAGAACCAGCGGGCTGTGTATTATTTCAAGGAATGAACCATTTCGTATAGCTTTGGAATTTGTGTTGCTAAGGTTTTGATGTCTGTTCGCCAGGCAAATGAACTGCCCACACCGCCATACTCAAAAGCAACGATTTCTGGTTTTCGCCAATGACCTTTTTGGATTTGATCGAGTGCCCATGCAAGTAATTTCCAGTCTCTTTCCCGCAATGCAAAATGATCCGTTAAAACACCCGCATATAAATTTATGCCAGTAACGTGCATCTCAACTAATCGATCAACGGGTAGGGACCTGATATAGTCTTTGACATCTATGGACTTGGCATCAGCAGTGATGCTTGCGTGAGCTAGATCAAGTAAGAACCTGCAGTTTGTATCCAAAATGACCTGAGAAAAACATTTACTCTCCACTGCAGGAAGAAGGTGCGGTGTAGTTAGTGTATAGGGAAAGTGTTCCAGTGCAACAGACTCCTCGCCAAAAAAGCCAATCATGAATTGAATTTCTTCACGCCAGAGTTTATTTATTTTCCGAACTTCTTCAGGATTATCAGGGTCAAGGTTTTTTGGTGCCACCAGATGGGTATTAATATGGGGTGTACATGTTTGTTCCTTGATAGCTTTGATGCGCGAGAAATCAACGTCGAATGTGTTCCCTAAACCTGCTTTCAGGTCAAAATGGACAGTGATCTCTCCATAAGGCTCTGCTTCTTTAAGCATCCCATCCCAATCGGGACATTTGATCAGGTCAATATTAACAGAACCTTCCTTGACAAGTTGGATCAAAGAGTGGGAGTAATTTACTGCAAAATTCATGAGGAATTATTTAATATCCTAGACCGTCAGGACCTTTTACGAGACGCTGGCTGTCGCAACAGGTAAAGCCCTATCTTTGAAAACGGGGGGGCTGCTGACTGACGAATTCACAATTCACTCCTGATCACACCAATTTGTCAGCTTCTGGTTTATTGAACATGTCATATTGAGTCTCCAGCTCATGGCGGAACTGCTGTGTATAGAGGTTGAAATACTTTCCTTGTTTTAAGATCAGTTCTCTATGTGTGCCCATTTCTTCAATCTGACCCTCTTCGATCACGATGATCCTATCAGCGCGTTTGATCGTTGAAAGCCGGTGAGCGATCACGAAGCTCGTTCGGTCTTCCATCAGTTTTTCCATCCCACGCTGAATAAGTGCTTCTGTTAAAGTGTCCACGGAACTGGTTGCTTCATCCATAATGAATAATTCTGGATTTGCCAGGATGGCACGAGCGATGCTGATCAATTGCTTCTGCCCCACAGAAAGTAAATTGCCACCTTCACCGACATCCTGTTCATAGCCTTTTTCTAACTTTAAGATGAATTCATGCGCGCCAGCAAGTTTAGCGGCATCTTCAATGTCCTTATCACTGGCATTGAGTTTGCCGTATCGGATATTATCTTTGATTGACCCGGAAAAAAGGTGTGGTGTTTGAAGAACCACACCGATCCGGCTTTGGATATCTTGAAGTTTCATATCCCTATAGTCGATATTATTGAAGTAGATCGTGCCTTGTGTGGGTTCATAAAAACGGCACAGGAGATTGACAATCGTCGTTTTTCCCCCGCCAGTGGGTCCGACCAGGGCAACCATCTCACCGTGTTTGACGTGAAAGTTCAATCCTTGAATAACTGGATCATCTTTTTCATAATGGAAATGCACATTCTCAAATCGAATATCGCCTTGAATGTTGTCTGTATCCAGGGTTCTTGAACGGTTTTTTACATCAGGTTCTGTATCAATGAGGTTGAAGATGCGCTCTGCTGATGCAACCGCATTTTGCATTTGGGCATAGACTCTGGCCATATCTTGGATTGGCCACATGATGAAGGTGATATAAGAGACAAAGGCTTGAATCCCACCAATGGTCATGTTGCCTATTTGTACTTGCATACCAGCTCGCCAAAGTACAATGCTCAATCCTACAGCACTGATGATCTGTACCGTAGGGAGGAAAAGGGCTGAAAGCCAGGCGGCTTTGAAACTTGCTTCATACATCCCATCGGTAAGCTCGGAAAACTCTTCCAGGTTATCATCCTCTCTGGAGAGAGCTTTGATGACCCTCACACCAGTGATGCCTTCATTGTAAGCACCAGTGATCTTAGAGTTCATCTTTCGCGATCGGCGATAGTGATACAGGATCCTGGTTCGGAACCGAATCGCGATCACAATCAAGACCGGCAGCATCAATATGACGATCATAGCCAGGTTGGCATTGATGATGAACATGAAGACCGCTGCCGTGGCGATATTAATAATTGCCCATGTGACATCGAGGATTCCCCAGGTCATCAAATCAGACAACCGTTCTGTGTCGGAGGTTAATCGAGACATGATCCAGCCAACCGGTGTTTGGCTGAAATATGAGAGCGATAACTGCTGCAGGTGATTGAACATGTGCTTACGGAGATCATAACGCACACGTTCTGAAAGTACACCCACCAGGTATATAAAACCGAAAACTGAGACTGCCTGGAGCAAAATCATTGCGCCGTAGGTAGAAACTATCTTCACGATTGCATCGCGACTACCTGCTATGATGCCCTCATCGATGATACGTGAGCTTAGGAAAGTTGTATAGGAATCAACGATTGATACAATAGCAATACATAACAGGAAACCCACTACCCACTTCCAATGGGGTTTCAGCAGGGCCAACAATCGTTTTGATACTTGGCTGGTGAGTTTGCCATAATCTTTTTCTTCTAAACTATGATAAGTCGACACTGGAAATTTCCTTTTCTAATTCAACTTCGATTCGTGTTTGGATATCAAAGATTTCCCGGTACATTCCGCTTTGTTTCATCAATGCCTCATGTGTACCTTTTTGCACAATTTCGCCTTTATCAAATACGAGGATAAGGTCAGCATCCATAACACTTTGAATGCGATGCGCAATGATAAAAGTAGTTCGATTTTGCATCAGGTGTTCCAGGGCAGAGCGAATCTGCGCTTCGGTTTCTGTATCCACACTGGATGTAGAATCGTCCAGAATCAGGATGCGGGGATTTTTCAGTAAGGCTCTGGCAATAGCAACCCGTTGTTTTTGTCCACCAGAAAGGGTCACTCCCCGTTCACCAACCAGGGTGTCATATCCTTTCGGGAAATCCTTAATCACGTCATGGATGGCGGCAAATTTTGCGGCCTGGATAATTTCTTCAACTGCCACCTCTCGATGAACCCCATATGTAATGTTTTCCTTGATCGAACGGGAAAAAAGAAAGGGTTCCTGTTCAACAATCCCGATTTGTGACCTGAGGTATTTACGGGTGTATTTCTTGATGTCAACACCGTCCAATGTGATTTGACCATCAGTGGCGTCATAAAAGCGGGGAAGAAGATTAACCAGTGAGGTTTTGCCTGAACCTGTCGAACCAAGCAGGGCAATTACGTCCCCAGGCTGACAGGTAAAATTAACGTCTTTGAGAACGGGATTGTTCTCTTCATATTGGAATCTTACATGGTGAAAAATGATTTCACCATCTAAATCACCTTCAGGGTGATACTCACCTTCTGTTAAGGATTCTCGATCTTGTTTTAATATTTCAGAAATTCGGTGATAAGAGACCATCCCTGTTGATGTCTGAACGATCAGCCGTCCTAATCCCCGCATTGGCCAGATGATCCAAATGACAAGAGATACAAAAGCGATATAAGTACCAATGGTGATTGTGCCGTTGAGTGCCATGACGGCGCCCAGAAAAAAAGAGGTTAACATTTGAGCACCGCAGATAATATCGGATACCGGCCAGAAAAGGGAATGAAGTGAGAGCAATTTCTTGCCTAAACGAAACTTCTGCCAATTTTCCTGATCAAATTTATAGCTCTCGTATCCCTGACGCGCAAAAGCTTTAACCACTCGGACACCAGTCAAATTTTCTTGTAAGCGGTTGCTGAGGGTTGCTTCTTGTTCTTGATATGCTTCATATGCTTTTGAAACACGTTTAAAGAAAAAAATCGAAACTGCGATGATGACCGGGATAGCGATCACAGAGTACAGAGCGAGGCGCGTATTTAGCTGAAGGAGCGCGATGAAATTCACGATGAACATCAGCAGGATACGCCCAATACCAATCGCTTGTTCGCCATAAAACCGATTGATTGCATCCACATCTGATGTTGAGCGCGCGATCAAGTCACCCGTCTTAGCTTCAGCGTGATAGGCATAAGGGAGTCTTTGAAGGTGATCAAAAAGGTAATTGCGTAAACGTCGTGTAGCACTTTCAGCTGTTTTGGAAGCTAACCAACCAGAAATGAATGAAAAGCCACCTTGTATGAGTGCCAGTCCAATGAACATCAAAATGATGTTGGTAAGATTGGAACCAAAATTTCCAGCGATAATAACATCATCAACAAACCGGCGTAATACAAGATAAACCCCTGTTCGGGATATCGTGGCGATTGCCAAGGCTGTTGTGGAACCAATATATAGCCAATGATAGCCCTTCATCATCCGCAGCAGACCGATAAGCCTGTTCTTTGTTAAAGTTTTACTCAGATTAAGGTCATAAAAATTTTTCTTTAACACAGTTATTCCTTCCAGCTAGTAATGCTTAATTTTTTCCTTCAATATTGACGCAACTAATCGCTGAGTATTGAAGAGCAGACATATAGATTTGTCAAGCTATAGAATAAACTTAACAGCCCATTTTCCATAAGCGTGAGGTTTGAAAATTTGATTTGTTCCCGAGTTTTCAAGTTTACCTTGAAGTAGATACTACGTCAATCAAGTTGATGAAGAAGAAGTTGTGAAGAATCAAGTTGTGAAGAATGTTGATGAAGAACTGAGTGTGGATATCAAGAAAAAAAGCGAACAAAAAGCAAGTCTTGATGGTTAACAATCTAAATTTGGATGATTTGTTAGGGATAGGTCACTCATAAACGCTGTTACATACCGATATGCCAGGTCTAATTCCTTGTCCAGTAGGATACAATGGGTACTTTCCTTCATCCGTATGTGATGTTTTATCTTGGACTGGATATCATCCAATATTAATTCCGCAGAATTTGGTGCGATTGTATGGTCAAGATCACCCGTGACAAGTAAAACGGGTTGGTCAATTTTCTTGAGTTGCTTCCTGGTGTGTTTCTGCAATTTGAGCAATTCCACGCTTGCCTTTAAAGGATGAACATTGTAGCCTTTCCAGGCAAGTCCGTCATCTTTACCAGTTTTTTCACGATATGTCTGAAATGGGGCAAGGAACCGTGCGAACCAAAGATTCTTTACTTTGATGGCAGGGGAAAAAAGCATCAAACCAGCGACTTCAGGGTGCTGTGCAGCAATTTCAACTGCTAACAGAGCGCCCATGGATTCTCCAATGACGAAAACCTTATCACACTGATGTAATATTTCTTCGTAGGATTCTTTGACTCTTTCCAGCCACATTTGCCATGTTACGTGGTTGAGGTCTTCAGGATGGGTCCCATGGCCTGGCAGTAAGGGTGCAGCAGTTGTATACCCTTCCTGGTGAAGTCGCTCCGCTATCAAACGCACCTCAGCTGTGGTAGCAGTAAATCCGTGGATCAGTAAGATGCCGGTTTGATTTCCCACCCAGAAAAATGTTTCACCTGCCAACTCGGGATTCTTTATATAGGGATTAACCATGGTGTTTCACCTCTGTCATCGTTCGGGTTGAAGCAGGGAGCACAGCTACACGAGCATTAGAAGGAAGCCTGGCGGCAATCCAGTTAATCAATTGCTGAATCAGCTGGGGTTGGCTGGGAGTTAGCAACCATTGTTTTACTTTTTCGGCGGCGATATCGGATATTAGTACAATATTTACTCTGACGGCATCTCTCGAAATTTGAAAGGCTTTGTGCGGACCCACCTGGAAGTATCCCATGTCAAATTGATCCAGAACTTCCTTGTGTGATTTTGCTGCTGTGATAAACGTCTCATATGATGGACTGCCAGAACCCTCCGGACAGGCTGCAGTGAGAATGACCCAACCGCCATTGCGAGTGATCCGCGCAGCATGAGTCAGTCCCTTTTGTGCCTGATACAAATTGATATCTTTAGGGGCACCTCCTGGAGAAGCAATCACCAGATCATACGGCTTATTGACACAAACCCCAAAGATGTCCCTGACGATAGGAATAGCTGCATCCATGACCTTGACAGGTTCGCCAAAGAAAACATTCGTGATCTGCTTCTGTTCGTTCAGAATTGATCCCAATGAATAATCAATTCTGACCTTGCGACCCATCTCTTCAATGTCCTGCCGCATGGGATTGATATAAAAGACGCCAGATTTTGCCTGGGGATGGGTAAGCATGCTGTGGTTAGCTGTGATCGTATCACGACTGGCAAGCCCGATCACTGCTGTTTTGACGCCACCCGAAAAGCCCATGAAGTGGTGAGGTTCGATATTTCCAACAGTCATCTTAAGATCGCAGTTATAATATTCAGCATTGATCTGGATCGGTGTTCTGTGGGCTGTTTCGCCAAGATCCACCATCGGAGACCGGTCGCAATCGTGAACAATGATACGGTAATGATTGATAATCTCTGGATCCAGGATCTGTGAGAGCTCAGAATCTTCCATCGGCTTGTGCGTCCCGGAACCGATGAAGATCGAGATTTTTTCTTTTGAGATACCGATTGAACCCAGACAATCAAGGAAAATATTGATGGGATTGGGCTGCGGGACTGGACGTGTTTTGTCATTGATGGCGATACCTACAGAACCTATGTTTGTAACGTCTGCGAGTTTTCTCCGACCAATTGGATTATTAAGCGTCGTTTGTATTGTTTGTTGGGGTTCAGCCAGCGTTGGGAAAGTGGAAGGTGTCAGTAAATCCGTCTTGAATATTGAGGGAATTTGCAAATTTATCTGCGTTTTCCCATAAGGGAGTACAAATTCCGTCATAATATAACTCCTGATTCTATGAGATGAGATATTGAGCTTTTAGCTTCTTCCACGGTCAATTCAAAAATGATTGGTCCATTGAATTCCATTTGCTTTAGAAATTCAAATAATTGTTTGGCATTCAACTCACCCTTTCCGAATGATTGGTGATCTTTCCCATCATGGTTTGGATTGTTTTACGGCTTCCAGCTGCGTTTTTCTTGATCGCAATTTATATGGAAGAAAAATTCAAGATAATTATAACTGTTTTACTGTTATCCTTATGGATAATCTCTTCAGGATACGTGAAACTTTTCAGGTAATCGCAATAACAGATTTTCAGGTCAAAGTTTGAAGTTTTCTTTTTTGGGTTGATTGGTCCAAACCAGGTTTTTGATTTTATTCAGGTTATTTAATGCAGAACACGATTATTCTGTTAGATGTATTCTCAAACTATTTTCAAGGAAGTCACGTAATTCATCGACGCCGACAAATTGATAGGCTTGCCAACCGGTATTTCTGGCCCCCTGAACATTTTCTAATTGATCATCAATAAAAAGACATTCTTCGGGAGCCAGGTTATGTATTTGACAGAAACGAACAAAGATCTCTTTTTGTGGTTTTAGAAGATGCAGTTCTGATGAAAAGGTAGTTCCCGAAAACAATTTGAATATGTCCTTATACGTCTCAAATGCGTAATAACGCTTATTTGCATTGGATAATAGATATAATGGATACCCGGCTTTTTTAACATTAACGAGGAGCTCGTACATTCCCGGTATGGGGGGTTGATCTTTGTACCAGGTCGTAAGCAGCCAATCGATTTTTTCTACATACTGGGGAAATCGAGATGCTAAGTCCTGGTAATGCTCTTCAAAGGTTATCAAACCCTGGTCTAATCGCTTCCATCCTTCAGATTGGAACACTTCTTTGAGCATGAGCGCTTGTTCCACTGGTTTTGAGAATACGGAATTAACAATACGACCGGGATTATAGTCAATAAGGACATTACCTAAATCAAATACAATATTTCTTTTCATGTTTAATACTTTACAACCTGCGTTTCACTCTGTATGAAATTATTTATATTGTTTTTCATTTGGTTTGGTCCGATATTATTGAACATGCGAATAAAACAGCGTTTTGATTATTCTTGAGTGATGAATTATTGGGGATCCCTATCTTAGAATTTCTCTAATCTCGTTATAGAGAGGCTTAAGCCGTGCATACATGCGTTTATAAACACGCTCATACAGGTCGTTGTACATGTTGTTCAGATCTTTATCCGGCTCAAAGGTGTCTCCAATGCGGGTCATTTCGTCCACAGCGGTTTTAAAATTCTGATGCAGTTTCAAGCCAACAGCCACGTCAATTGCAGCTCCTAAGCCTGATGGTACGTAAACATGCGGCCGTGATACAGGCAGCCCGAAGATGTCTGCT
>CAYTXE010000073.1:0-11951 GCA_964441045.1 uncultured Candidatus Brevefilum sp. | reverse complement strand
TTCGAATGGCATTGAATTCTTCGAGACGCTCCATTTGCGCCACACCTATGGCTGCGAGCAGATCACTCATGCGATAATTGTAACCAAGCATATCGTGATAATATCGCACTTTCATACCATGGCTCCGAAGGAGCTTGCACAGATTGGCAAGTTTGTCATCATCTGTTGTGATCATGCCACCCTCCCCTGACGTCACATTCTTGGTGGCATATAAAGAAAAAGTACCAGTCCCAAAACTGCCTGACTTCTTGCCATGATAAGTTGCGCCAACAGCCTGACAAGCATCTTCTATGACGATTAAATTGTGTTGCTCTGCTATGGTCATAATTGCTTCCATATCACACATATACCCATATAAATGTACAGGTAAAATCGCTTTTGTTCGAGGTGTTATCGCGGCTTCAATTAGTTTAGGATCGATATTAAATGTGTCTATATCAATATCCACAAAAACCGGTTTGGCACCCGTAAAAAGAATGCTGTTGGCTGAAGCGATAAAAGTAAAGGGGGTGGTGATCACCTCATCCCCTTCGCCAATGCCGTGAGCTAAAAGCGCAATATGCAGCGCGGTAGTTCCTGATGTTGTGGCAATGGCATGTTTTACATTACAAACCTCAGCGAAAGCTGTCTCCAATGCTGCCACTTTTGGGCCTTGAACTAACATACCTGAATCAAGCACTTCCATCACAAGTTCTTTTTCTCTTGTGCCAATGTAAGGTTTTGCAATTGGAATCATTGTTCAAATCTCCTTAATCAAGATGTACTATTGTTCTTGTAATTTTTGGTAATCTTCATTGGGGATCCATACTTCCGTTGAGCAACCAGGACAAATCATGGAAATGGCTCTACCTTCTGAATCCCCTTCAATTTCAGAGTATACTGGGTCATTAAGCACTAGTTTTTGCCCACAAGGGCATACAAATCCGATAAGATGAGCTGGATTACCGATGACCAGGCCATATTGAGGTACATCCTTGGTGACAACTGCCCCTGCACCAATCATCGCCCACTGACCTATCTCAATCCCACAAACGATCGTGGCATGGGCGCCAATTGAAGCGCCTTTACGGACCAATGTCTCACTCACTTCCCAATCATCACCACCTTTTATTGATCCATCAGGGTTGATTGAACGGGGACGTTTATCATTTGTAAATACACAATGAGGACCACAAAAAACGCCATCCTCAAGTGTCACACCGTGATACACAGATATGCCATTTTGAATTTTCACATTACTGCCAATTTTCACGCCAGCATCAATATATACCCCTTTACTAAGGATACAGTTGGTGCCAATTTCTGCGTTTTCACGAACCTGACAATGCTGCCAAATCTTGGTTCCTGAACCGATTTTTGCGTCGGGTGATACGTCGGAAGTCGGATGGACATAATAATCAGCGGTCATATTCAAACCTCAAAATTAAATTAATGTCATTATCAAAATAAATATTATTTGTGTTGTAATTAATATACCTGCTAAGCGCTGTTTATTTTACCAGACTTTATGCTTTCTACTCATAACATCGAATTTTTCAATACTTATTATTTGCTTAAAGACATGAGACATTGAACACTGCCTTAAATTTCTATTCACCTTCCGATCAGAAGAATGCTACCATGATGATGAATATTTCATCTTACATAGATTAAGGTTCTCCGGTATCAATATAGCAAAAGATACTGAGAATAATGCAAGGTGTAGTTTATGGTAAAATCTCATAAGCTCTTCTTAGCCTTTAGAAATTCAGTTCATTATTGAATTTGAATTCTTATTTATTCAGTTTTGATGAATTAGTAACTATTATTTCACTTAATAATAATGAATTCCCAATTCCTGCATAAAGTTCGATCATTTCTGTTCTCTCCCGAATCAAAACCAGAACTGCTGGCGCGCTCGTTTTATCACCGCATCTCTGAAACAAGAATACACTTTTGGATTCAAAATTTGCTTGCTAAAAGGTCCTACCGCCGTTGGCATGCAAATCAACTTGACAAAACTTTGCCCTCTCTTGAATCAATCACGTGTCAACCTAAAGTATCATTCCTTTTGGATGCATCACATAGATCAGCTATCGAACTAAAAACCACCCTTACATCCATCCAATTGCTTAGAGGCGACAACTGGGAAGTACTTATCATCCCACCCGATCATCCATCATCCTTTATCCTTCCCCTACATCTTCAAAACGATAATCGAATTTCAGTTGTTCAAAAATTATCAAATCTCATGGAAGAAGTAGCAGGTGAATATGTAATATTTTGCCAGGCGGGAGATCGATTCTTTGACAGCCTTTTGATCCGGTTCTATCAAAGTCTGAATGATGGTCACAATGTTGATGTAATTTATTTCGATAACGAGGTGCAGGGTAAGTCCTCACACAACCAACACCCTTTCTTCAAACCTGCAGGTCTCTCGCCGACCCTATTATTGTCCCTGAATTATATTTCTCGCGGGTTTATTCGCTTTGAGGCATTGCGTGAAGTACTTGAGGTAATCAATCCACAAAAAGACCTTTTATTTCAAGAGTATGATGCCGTACTACGGCTATGCGAAAAAGGTGCAAGTTTTAAGCATCTCCCTTTTCTACTGGTATCCCAAACCCATTGGGAAACATCAAATCGTAAAGAAAGTCAAGAAATCATCACGAAATATTTGAACCGCAAGGGACTGAAAAACGTTGTCGCCCAAAGCCAAGATTTTGGTGCCCGGTTTTCCTGGAAATCTGATCATCCTTCTGTTTCTATCGTCATTCTTACCAAGAACCACCGCTCAATGCTGAAGTCACTTTTGGATTCGATGCTTTCGTACCAATATGTCCAGCAAGTCAATTTAATAATTATCGACAATAACAGTGATGACCCGGCAACACTGGCATATTACAAAGAATTGAGTAAAAATCCTGAAATAAAAATAGTCCCTTACTCAAGGTCTTTCAACTACTCGGAGGCAATTAACCTCGGTGCTGCAAATTCGGATTCCGACCTGATATTATTTATGAACGATGATATGCGTATAATTAGCGCAAATTGGCTTTCAGAACTCACTCAATGGGCAATCCTACCTGATGTGGGCGTTGTCGGTGCCAAATTAATTAGAGCCAATCGCACTATACAACACGCCGGCATAATCATGGGATTAACAGGGTATGTGGGACATATTTACCATAATGCTCCAGAGAAATATTTTGGCTTGTGGGGATCGGTGGACTGGTATCGTGATATCATGGCCGTAACCGGTGCCTGCCAAATGATGCGACGAGAACTCTTCAATCAGGTTGATGGGTATGATGAAAATTACCGGTTAGCCTTTGGCGATATTGATTTCTGCATACGAGTTCACGAATTAGGCTACAGAAATATTTACAATCCACACGCTTTGCTTTGTCATTATGAGGGGCAATCCAGAGGGTATACCACACCTGTTGAAGACATCTTGCATGGATATGAGAAATTTGAAAAATACCTGATCAATAATGATCCCAATTTCTCACCAAATCTAACTTATACAAAAATCCCTCGCTGCAATCAAGAATTCCAGTCAGAAGAGGATAGAATTCATCAATTTGAAGAACGGAAAAAGTTCTACCTTAAGAACAAGTAGTTCTATATAGTTCTATGGTGGATCAAACACGTTCCAAAATTTGATGAATATTACTGTTTTTCCATCTAAAAATGCAACCCCAATGATTTTGGATTTAACCCAATTTTATTATCCAATCGAGAGTCTGCAAGTAAATTATTGAATCTAATCCTGATTTGAAATTCTTGTATAAGGAAGACAAACTTAGAAAAATATTATATTGCTTCCCTCGACATCCTTTTCGCTAACCATTCAGTTTATATATTTAATTTACTCCCAGCAAGGTTTTCAATGACACCTACAACCGCAGAATTGTCCAAATCGCTCATGCCCATCTCAAGCATCGCATTAAACAACTGGGTATGAATGGCGGCGGATGGGAGGGAAACACCGTATTCTCTTGCAGTATCCATCACAATCCCTAAATCCTTGGCCTGCATGTATGCCTTGAAGCCAGGCTCACGATTGCCTGCAAACAACCTTTGCGGCTTATTATCTAATGTCCAGCACCCTGCCGCTCCTCCCCGAATAGCTTGAACGACCTTTTGTGGATCCGCGCCTGCTTTTTGAGCCAAAATCAGCAGCTCTCCCATCGCAACCATTTGAGCTGCTACCATGATCTGGTTTGCCGCTTTAGCAATCTGTCCATCACCCAACCCACCAACATGAGTTATAGTCTTGCCAATCGCTTCCAGAACTGGCATGGCTTTCCCCAGGGCTTCAGCTGGTCCTCCAACCATAATCGTTAACGTTCCTTGGATTGCTCCAATATCCCCTCCACTAACAGGGGCATCCAGCATAGTCACGTTTTTTTCAGCCAAAACTTTCCCTAGCTTGCGGGTTGTAGCTGGTTTGATGGTGGAATTATCGACAAAAATCAATCCATCATGAGCACCTTTAATAATTCCCTGAGGTCCTAAAGCTACCAGTTCCACATCAGAAGAATCAGGGAGATTTGTGAAGATCACATCTACCTGGTGGGCAACATCTGCAGGAGAATGCGCTTCTAAGGCACCCTCAAGCATCAGCTCTTTCACACTTTCACGACTTCGATTATGCACCACAAGCTCGTATCCAGCCTTTAGGATGTTTTTTGCCATCGGTTTCCCCATAATCCCCAAGCCAATATATCCAATTTTCATTGCCATTTCATAGCCTTTCATGGATTTTTATCGATTGAATCAAGTGTTTGGAAGATGATATCTTATTTAATCTGCGTTAGAACCCATAATTGAGATTTTCTTGTATCATTAAAATTAGAATCGTTGAAAATGTGCCTTAGGTGAAGGATTACAAGAATCCTATTCATCTCGATGAACCAATCCTTGTTCCCATGCAAAAACAGCTGCCTGTGTCCGATCAGCCAATTGTAATTTATTGAGAATATTGCTGACGTGCCCTTTTACTGTGTTTTCGCTGATAAATAAGGCTTCAGCAATTTCACTGTTAGGCATTCCCCTGGCGATCAAATGCAACACCTCCATCTCCCGATTAGTCAATGTCTGAAAAGGATTGAATAGCGCTTTTTTTGAGCCATTGACTTCCTGAATTACGCGCTCAGCGACACGTGGATGCAGCACACCTTCACCGCGCGCTGCCTTCCGGACAGCATCAGCAAGGTCTTCCATGACCACATCCTTTAATATATACGATATAGCACCCGCTTGCATTGCAGGAAAAATAAACTCATCTTGGTGGTAAGAGGTCAGGACGACAATTTGCGTTCGTGGTGTAACTGACTTTACTCTGCGGGCAGCCTCTACCCCCCCCATGCCACTCATTACCAGGTCCAATAACATCACATCGGGTAAGAACTCCGTGGCAGCTTCAACTGCTTCATCTCCTGAAGATGCCTCTCCTACCACCACAAGATCAGGTTGAGCATCCAAATATGCTCTTAACCCCTGTCGAACAACCTCATGATCGTCAACAAGAAGTACAGTAATTCTCCTAGAGGTCATACTAAATCTCCATCATACGGTAAGGAACAGTCAGGATGATTTCAGTTCCCTGTCCAGGTTGGCTGTTAATGACCAATTCTCCACCAATCAATACAGCTCGTTCATGCATGGATTGTAGTCCCAATGTACTTTTCGATGACTCGGAAAGTAGAAAACCTTTCCCATCATCCTTAATGACTAAACTGAGGAAATCAGGTTGAAAATCAATCATCAATTTTACATTTTCTGCCTGGCTGTGCCATGAGATATTTGCCAGGGCTTCCTGAATAATCCTGAAAATACCTTTCTCAATTTCTAAAGGTAAGCTGTGCTTTCCCTGAATCTGGGACTGAAGATTCATGGAATTTCGTCGCTTCCAATCATTAACAAAATCTTCAACTGCAGGCAATAATCCCTTACCTTTCATTTCAATAGGCCGCATTTCTTTAATGAGAGCTGTCAACTCCTGTCTTACCTTCTCAATCAATTGCTCAGCTTCCTGTAAATGAAAAAAAGCTTCATCTGGATCATGTTCAAAATGAGTTTTTGCAGCGGCAAGCTGGGCTGAAGCTGCAAATGCTTGTTGTTTTACACTATCATGAAGATCGCGTGCCAGGCGATTCCGCTCCTCCAATACAGAGATTTCCTGTCGTCGGTCCAATAAGCTTTCCAGCTGGTCTGCCATTCTGTTTAGATCACGGGCGAGTTGACCTATCTCGTCATCCTTTGTCTCTCGAATAATCACTGAGAATTTACCTTGAGACCAATCGTGAGCAGCCTGCGACAGCCGCGACAATCGTTTTGTCAGATTGCTGGCTGTGATCATGCCAAAAATTGAGCCAAGAATTCCAGCAAAAAATGTGAAGATTAATAACGACCTGCCGATATAAACCATCATCTCTCCGATTGGAATATACCCCCAGGGAAACCGTTTTGTTGTAAAAACAATCACACCCACAAGTTTACGTTCAACATCCATTACAGGCTCACTCATTTGTGGATCGAGGGAGCTAACATCTCTCGGCTCAAATCGGAATACTGGAACAGCACCAGTTATGCGGTTTCCGGGTTCAACGGTCTCATAAAGTAAATTTAGATCTTCCACACCTGCAAGTGCAGCCTTCAGGGGTTTTTCCAGACCAGGAAGATAATCAAAAGAAATTTTTGTATCTAACGCTTCCTCAGCGACAATTTCATGAGGAACGGCATCCACAAGCGTCCGATCATCCAACAAGTAATAAAAATTCAGGAAATCCTGAGCCTTCATCTCCAGCTGAAGGTCTCCTAAAATTAACAACGGTTGACTGCTGATCGCTGAACCCTTCACATCTTCCAGGTATGCCCTCACTCCCTCTACATCTGGTGGGTCTTCAGAAAAATATAGTTGAACTTGTGGGATCCATTCTGCTCGTAAATTTGCAATAAGATTCTCAGGGGTTAAGTCAATCGTGGAAATAAAGAATGACAACAACAAGCCCATCACAACCAACTCAACAACCAACAATGCAGCTACTGTTACAAGGGAGTAGCTCAATGTCAGCTTCCAGCGCAAGGATTGGAGGGACAAACATAGTTGCTGAAAAAATGTATTCTGATGTAAAGAAGTTGATTTAAGGGTTTCGGTTTTTCCAGTTTTCATTCTTATTCATTCCATTTTGGTGGATGAAACGTTAAACTACTAACTCGGGTTGTGATTATTTTTCATCCACTGAACAAATCTAATCTTATTTTACACGGAAAAATTGTTTCATTTTCTATTAAAGAATGAATATAAGAAAATTAAGAAAAGTTTAGAGTTATCACATATTACCTCCCTCCCGATCTATTATGTCTTTTTCAATTCAAAGAAATTATAAATTATTCATTTTTTTGGTTAAGGTGTTTATTCAGGTTCATTAATCAGCTCAAGAAGTGAAACTGAACACATTACAAGTTTTTCTTTAAGATGCAAACAACACACGTCAAAGATTCTATTGCACTTCATCCTAATCGAGGTAAAATAATGCCTAATCACATGCGGGCGTCGCCAAGTGGTAAGGCAGTAGCTTCCCAAGCTGCTATTCGCGAGTTCGAATCTCGTCGCCCGCTTTTTATGACACCTCCTGTGAATCACTGGAGGTGTTTATCTTTCCCTTTCTCGCCAGCACATCCCGCCCCATTTCCAGATAACCACTTAGATCCACCTTTCCAGGCACATAAGATTCATGCCACCCATCAGGAACAGTGATCCAATGATATAAATTCACTCGCCATGCTTCGAGAAGCAGTGGCTCTTGTCCCATGAATTCTGCTGCGCAAACAACCTGATTCCCTGATTCAGCAGCTATCTCGCGCAACCAATGTAGTCCAGCTTCGTCTCTTAATAAATGATGATCTATGATCATTGTTTTAACATGGCGTGACAGTCTGACAGCGTTTCGTTTTGCCTTTATTCTTTGTGCATTTGATAGAATGGATAAGTAGAATGGTGGTCCAGATGTCAAAACAATATCCGGATGCCACGCAATAATTTGTTCTATTGAATCCTCGCTTAAAAACTGATGATCAGAGGCGTGAACAAAAACCTCACCATCCTCCTCTATCCTTGTCATCATGATAGAGACTGCTTCTATATTCCTGAGACCATGCAGCATCGGTTTAGAAAAGTTGATGTTTTCCACAATTTGACCATCAACAGGTGACATTTCTCGGTTTACTGCTTGTTCCAGCGCCCGTCGGCGTTTTTTCTCAAGGTTAGATGAGACCTCTGCCCCCTTAGCCCATACTTTACATTGAGCTAGCGATGCTTTCACATCATTCAAATCCAACTGATATGGATTGGCATTGGATAAAGGCACATGATCGCCATCAAAATGACTGAAAACAACATCCGTCGCCTGATCAAAAGCCTTTTTGATCTTGTTTCGAATTTGTGCCCCAACAGCAATTTGAAAAGGATGGGGTAAATAACCATGACGATTCCAGCCAAGTGAAATCCCTGGATCGATTAACACTTTTCTATTATTCAGCAAAATAAAACAACAAAGACCACGAACACCTAAGGATTCTGTTCCAATTATCTTGATCTTCATACTGCTGCCAACAAATTTCGCGATTAATTAGCGTTTCTTAAGCGACAATAAGCTAATCAACTTCAATAACCCTTCCTGCACCACCCGGGATATAAGCCTGTGGATATAGCGCTTTGATCCGTGATTTTTGCCTGGTGCAGTGTGTGGCGCAAATCAGGCCCAAACCTTTCAAATCCAATGGGTTTGTGCTGTGTAATCCACCAACAATCCCATAAACAGTCCCAAATTGGGATGCTGTTCCAAGGATCGTTTTCATCTGGGGATGAGAACAGCCCACAAGAAGCACTAATCCTTTAGATGTTTCCACCACCATTGCTTGTTCAATGCCTTCTAACTCACCGGTTGAGTAAATGCCTTTTTGCATCTCAACAGGACCATGCACAACAGAAATATCTTTCGCATTCCTAATCATATGCATTGACGGGGGAACCCAGAGCTTGACGGCGTTGTTCTTCTGCAGAAACAGCTGTAAACCACCCACATGATCATGATGTGCATGCGAGATGAACACTTCATCAATAGTGCTGGGATCAATCCCAAGAATCGCCATATTGCTGAGCAGGATCTCACCGTTTGCTCCGGTATCAAACAGGATCTTTTTACCTCCATCAACCTCCACCAGGGCAGCGAACCCCCAATCTGCGATTAAACCATTGACGACTGGCGGCGTGTTGTCAAAAACAATTGTGATTTTCATAGAATCCATCTCGTTTCCAAGCGTTCTGAATTGTGAAATTAACCCCTTTTGCATCCTTGAAATTAAAACAAGAATGTGTAATGCATAATTCCGGTCTTTCAACCGAAAATAACATGGTAATATTGTGATTAATATTGTAATACTTAAATATGCTGGCTTGTAGCAGCTTAGATTGTGAATTGGTACGTCAATATGTAAAGGTGGTGATATGTCAAAGAAAGTTATCCGCTTGATATTTATTATCCTTGGGGGGGTCCTTTTAATCCTGTCGTTAACAGCAGACATGATTGGGATTGGTTCATACCCTGGATTTAACTATGCACAAATCCTTGGAGCCGTAGTTGGGTTAGCAGCGCTCATTTTTGGAATATTTTATGGGCGTTCCACACCAGAAAAGAAATAAGCCCGATTTTTAACACTTTTCCCAGGGATCAACCTGTACACCTGATATTGATTCATATTTCCACGCGCCAAGCCTCCAGCAGTGATTTGCTATGTGCTGCTTCAGCATGAAAGCTCTCATCGCAGCATAAAAGGAACTTATTTAACCTCATAAAATGGGGGAACTCTTCCACACGCACTATTGCCCTGAAATCAAATTCAAAATACCTGTTATGGTATAATGGCGTCCTAAGAAAAATATTTATTGTGCAGTTTATATCTCTTCTACTTTAGGGAGAACAATGAAATTTATTGATGTTTTACACCCAAAGTCCTCATAGAGGAGGCGTAATATCATGAAATTAAAGCCAAAGCCATCATCACTGCGAATATCTTGAGGAAGACTTTTTCATGACATCATCCTGGTATGTTCTCCACAGCAAACCCAACCGCGAAGATTTTTTATTTACCCAACTCCTTTATCGAGAGCTAAAGGTTTTCTATCCGCGCCTTCATGTCAACCCGATAAATCCTCGCGCTCGAAAAGTAAAACCATTCTTCCCTGGTTATCTTTTTGTTAACGTGGACAAGGAGAATTCTTCCCTTTCCCGTTTGGCTTATATGCCGGGTGTGAATCGTATCGTAAGTTTTGATCACAAACCTGCTGCCGTTCCTGATGAAGTAATTACAGGTATCCAAAAGAATGTTGATCGAATCAACAACGCCAAAAAATCCAATATTCATGGATTAAAACATGGGGATCCTGTCATCATCCAGGGGGGACCCTTTGAAGGTTATCATGCCATCTTCGATACTGCATTGAAAGGCAGCGAGCGTGTGCGCTTGCTTGTGGCGTTGCTGCGTAACCAACAAGTACGCATACAGGTGCCTGCACAGATGGCCAGACCGATAAATCCGTAATTTCAACCCGCTCAATATTCGCGCTTGCTGGATTGCTATTACGTTTATAATTTTTCCCCAGCCGACAAAACGCTTTAATGTCGGAGGGGCGGATGCATGGGAAAAATAATAGCTTGCAGCTCCTAGCTGTCATCCGTCCTTCCAATTTCGTAAACATTACTAATCCCCAACCCCAATTTACCCACAACAACGAGCTAAAACATATGACCACAATTCTTCTTACCGGCGCAGCCGGATTCATAGCATATAAAGTCGCAGAACTATTACTCAAAGATGGACACAATGTTTACGGGGTGGACAACCTGAACGACGCTTATGATGTGCGCCTGAAACACTACCGTTTAAATCTGTTGAAAAAACATTCTAATTTTCACTTTGAGCAGATCGATATTTCAGACCGGGAGAACATCACAAAGCTGAATAGTTTCATCCCCGATCAAGTGGATGGCTTGATCAATCTCGCTGCACGGGCGGGTGTTCGATCCAGCCTGTCAGATCCCTGGGTTTATCTGGCAACAAACACAACCGGCACTTTAAATATGCTGGAACTTTGCCGCAGACGGGGCATCCCTAAATTCATTCTTGCTTCAACCTCAAGCCTGTATGCGGAACAAACGAAACCTCCCTTCAAAGAAACCGACGACACAGATCACCCCCTGCAGCCATATGCTGCCACCAAAAAAGGCGCTGAAGCTTTAGCCCATGCCTACCACCATCTGTATGACCTGGATGTGACCATCTTGCGTTATTTCACAGTCTACGGCCCTGCAGGCAGGCCTGATATGGTCATGTTCCGCTTTTGCCAGTGGATTGCGGAAGGTAAACCTGTGATCGTGAACGGTGATGGTGAACAATCACGCGGTTTCACCTATCTGGATGACATCGCCCGTGGAACCATCCTGGCGCTCAAGCCCCTCGGTTACACGATCATCAACCTTGGTGGACATGAGGTGATCACGATCAACCACTTGATCCGAATGCTGGAAAAACGTCTCGGGAAAAAAGCTCATATCACTTTTGAACCTTTTCATGCTGCGGATGTGCATGTTAACCAGGCTGACGTGCACAAAGCAAAAGAGATCCTCGGATGGAAACCCATGGTTGATCTTGAAGAAGGCGTGGACAGGTTGGTGGCGTGGTACATGCAGGAGCGAGATTGGGCGAAAAAGGTGGAAACGCCGTAATTAGTTATTAGCTGAAAGTCTGAAGCTCAAAGTATGAAGCTCATAGCATATAGCTGATCCCATTCACTTCGTTCAGGGACTTTGTAGCTTGTAGTTCAATAATAAATACCAAACGAAGACCGACGACCGATGACAGGAGACTGTTAAAGGAAATTTACAAATTCCAAAAGTTGG
>CAYTXE010000072.1:0-12049 GCA_964441045.1 uncultured Candidatus Brevefilum sp. | reverse complement strand
CCGGCTTCTCGGTCTTTGTTGCGCTCCTGAACCTGCTGCGGAAATCTATCCAACACACCACGCACATCGCTGTGCAGCCGCCGCATGGTTTGTTCATCAATTTTCGCTGTTCCCAACTCAGGCCAGTCATAGATGTAATCATCAGGTGCTTCAACACCAAGGAGCTTTTTTACTCCTTGATAGGGTTTCATTTTGATACCGGTCGCGTTGCTGACACCCAGGATGATGGGCACTCGGTCAGGCAATTCATGGTTCAAAACCGCCTGTACTCTTTCGCGTGAAGTCATGGACATGAGCAATCTCCTTATAAGTTTCTGAATTTTCGGTGAAACATATAGTTTCGATTATATCATTTGGTCTTCACAAAAAGAGTGCCTTTTTCATCTCTCAAAATAACCAGGCATCTATTCATGCAAGTCAATATGTATCATTATGATAATTTTGCGTTTGGAAAAAGTCAATCGGGATTGGCCTTTTGATACAACTCTTGAAGTCACTTCGGTTTTTCTTGTTCGTCCATTTTCATCTCTTGCACTTCAGCTTTAGCCAGCTAATGATTCGAAATGAGCGGCTGGGGCACGTTCCTATTCAAGCTTTCCGAGCAACCCCTCATCCAAATTGACATGCTTTACGCCCTGCATCCCCGGTCCACTCCACTGAGTGGTTAGCCAGCGCATGAAAAGATTTCTTTGTCTTCGCCTGGTTCTCTTGAGAATTGTTATCGGTAAGTCCCGAATTCACTTATGTTCATTTCGAAACCATGGTCATCAGTGAGTATTTGCCTTCCATTGTCACCTATTTTATACCGAAGACTCTCTAACTCAACATTTTCTGGTAAGATGTTCAGGATGATCCCGGCGCCACCTATGCCAAATAGCCGCGTACGTCTGTCTTTCCGCCTAACGAATTCGCCCGTTGCTCGATCAAGGTTAAATGCGTACCCCGTAACCCGGATTATTCCCTCCGTAAAATCCTCAACCACCCCAGCGAAGTGACGGAATAGATCTGAATCAAACTGACGACGAATCATAATGAAAACCTTTTCGTTCTTTTCAATAATCATTTGCCTTTGCTCCTTTCGCTGAATAACAACTTCCAGGCACTCTTCTTGAATCCGGAAGCATTTTGACTTCGCTGGTTAATTTATCCTTCTACAGAACGTTTATACATAAACAGAGCCAACAGGAGATTATGAGGAAAAGCTATGCAGAAGCACCCAAAGTTTGCATATTCAATAACTCTTCTGTATAAAATCCCATGCTGAGGTTCTTTGCAGAACTATTTTACATTGTAACACAGCCCCGTTACTTGATAAAAATCCTTTTCCTCAAAACAAACGGTTATTTTCATTTAAAAGTAATGACCATTCTATTCTCTCTCAGATTCTGGCTGTCGTTTTGTAGTTAATTTAAAAATAATTTTTCTATCTATCGCTGATCATCAGATAACAAAGCCGGTAAAGTAATTTTCATCAAATGTGAAGATTTATTCAAAAGGATTTAAGCCAAAGAATTATCTGAATCTCACTAAACAAGTGAACATTTTTTGTATCAAGTAGATAGTTAGATTATTCTGATTTGCCTCGAACCTAAAATATTTAGTTATTTTTACCCCTGATGGTGAAAAAAACTTCATTTAGATATAACAATCTCATAAATCTTGATGGTCAACTCAAGAAAAGATCATGCGCAAGTATCAACACATGAAATCTTGATATTTCGATTTTGGATAACTATTCAGCGGGGATCTCGGGTGAATTTTTGTGTGCTTGAGTATAATAAATTTATCCATTATCAGAAAAGTAGGGTGATATGACCCAATCCAAGCCTATTTATCTTGACTATAACGCCACAACACCCATCGCAAAAGAGGTGGCAGATGCCATGGCACCGTATCTCTATGGTTCTTTCGGCAACCCATCCAGCAGCCATCCCTATGGTGTGGAGGCTAAACTGGCAGTTGAAAATGCCCGAAAGCAGGTCTCTGAAACGATTAACTGCCAGCCACAAGAAATATTCTTCACCAGCGGCGGCACAGAGAGCAATAATTCTGCAATCCTCGGCTATGCCCTTGCTAACAGACATAAAGGACAGCACATCATCACCAGCCAGGTTGAGCATCCTGCTGTTTTAGAGGTCTGTCATTACTTGGAAACCCAGGGTTTTTCGGTCACCTATCTACCGGTGGATCACTATGGTTTGGTCGATCCCACGGATCTTGAAAGCGCTCTTAGGCAGAATACAATCCTGGTCAGCATCATGCATGCCAACAACGAAGTTGGCACAATCCAGCCCATTAAAACTTTGGCTGATATTGCACACAACACCGGGGCGGTATTTCACACCGACGCTGCTCAAACTCTGGGGAAACTACCCGTCGATGTACAGGAATTAGGTGTGGATATGCTTTCGATTGCTGGTCATAAGCTGTATGCTCCTAAAGGCGTTGGTGTCCTCTTTGTAAAAACAAGCCTTCAGCTCGAAAAATTGATGCACGGTGCAGATCATGAATCCGACCGGCGTCCAGGCACAGAAAATGTGCTGGAGATTGTTGGATTGGGCAAGGCATGTGAAATTGCCAAACGGGACCTGGTTGAAAATATGGCACATTTTAGAGAAATGCGGGATCGTCTGCACAGAGGATTGAAAGATGCTCTACCAGAAAATAGTTTCATCCTCAACGGTCACCCTGACCTGCGCCTTCCCAACACCCTCAGCCTGGCATTTCACCTTATTGAAGCGAACACCCTGCTCGCAGAGATAGGTGACCAGGTGGCAGCTTCTGCTGGGGCGGCCTGCCATTCAGATCAGATCAACCTGTCCCAAACGCTACAAGCCATGGATGTTCCCATTGATTATGCCATGGGAACCGTAAGGTTCTCAGTAGGTCGTGGGACGACAAAAGAAGAGATCGATCAGGCTGTACAAATACTAACTAAATCCCTCAGGACACTCTTGCCTGAAAGCAATACTGCACCCATCACAGCAGCAGGACATACCCAAGAAATCAAATTGACCCGCTATACCCATGGTTTGGGTTGTGCCTGTAAGCTGCGGCCCCAGGCACTTGAAAAAGTACTGTCAAAGCTGCCCCCCATCATTGATCCCAAAGCTCTTGTGGATGCTTCCACCAACGATGATGCCGCTGTCTATCAACTCCGTGAGGACCTGGCTGTGGTTCAAACAGTGGATTTCTTCACTCCCATCGTGGATGATCCCTACTGGTTTGGTGCCATCTCAGCAGCCAATTCACTCTCAGATATCTACGCCATGGGTGCACAACCCATCTTTGCCTTGAGCATTGTTGGCTTCCCCTCAAACCGCTTACCATTGGCTGTCCTGGAAGAAATCCTGCGCGGTGCGCAGGATAAAGCACAAGAAGCAGGGATACCAATTCTTGGTGGGCATACGGTTGATGACAGTGAACCAAAATACGGCATGGCTGTCACAGGACTCGTCCATCCCGAAAAGATCCTCCGCAACAGTACAGCTCAACCCGGCGATGTGCTGATTCTCACCAAACCCATTGGGCTAGGCATCCTGACAACGGCACTTAAGCAAGGGTTGGTCGACAAAACCGTTGAAACGAAGTCTATCCAAATCATGGCTCAGCTGAATAAAACTGCCGCAGAATGCATGCGGGAGGTTTCCGTTAATGCCTGCACAGATATCACTGGTTTTGGTTTAATCGGACATCTTCATGAAATGACAATGGGGTCCCATGTGGATGCTCAGATATCGCTGGAGTCGGTGCCGATTCTCCCTGAAGCGCGTGAATTGGCTGCGATGAATGTAATCCCTGGCGGCACTCTTAATAATCTCGAATTTATTGCACCACATGTCACCTTTGAAGATCACATCTCACATGTGGATCAAGTACTGCTGGCAGATGCACAAACCTCCGGCGGTCTGTTGATCAGCTTGCCGGAAATTGAAGCGGAACAGCTGTTGGAAAACTTGCATATAAAGGGAATTACTGCATTTAAAATTGGGGAAATCCTCAGCCCCGGTGAGGGAAGAATTCATGTGCGTTGAAAAAGGAATCACAGGTGGAGACCTTGGCATCCTTGACAAAATCTTTAAGAACTCATATGACAAGATAATATATTTGATCACACCCAAAATAAAATCAAGATGAATGTTCAACATAGCCCGGTAATTATTAGGAGAAAAGTCAATGACTGATAATGTAAGAATTTCACCCCCACAACCCATCCTCTACCCAAAAAATCGGATCATCAAAAAAATTTACCGCATACCTATCCTGCTCTACCGTCTTGGACTTGGAAAGTTTTACGGCAAATATATATTAATCCTCTCAACCCTCGGACGGAAATCCGGCAAAGTTCATCGAACGCCGGTGGAATATTTTCGTGATAAAGACCGCATTTTTATCATGAGTGGGTTCGGTGACACACCTGATTGGTATCAAAACCTGCAGAATGATCCCCATGTCACCCTAAATACAGACAAAACGACCCTATATATGCTCGCTAGAAAACCAGAAACGCAAAGCGAATGGGAGGAAGTTGTCAAATTCCTCAAGACCAGTCCCGTTTCAATCCTCAGCAGCCATGGATTGGTGAACCAGTTGGATGATCCGAAGTTCCAACAGGAAATTAAACATTGGCCTGTCCTTACTTTTGACAAAACTCAAGAACCCTGCCCGAAACCATTGGAACCCGACCTGACCTGGGCCTGGCCTTTGATCCTCCTATTCTCAGCCCGTGCTGTATTGAGGTGCTGGTTAAGATATCGTAAACGTAAAAAATGAGATTGTGTTAAGCTTTTTCTTGTCCAAGTAAGAACGTAGGGCAGTTAGTAATAGCCTGATTGACATCTTGTAAATCTCAATAAAAATAATATCAAATCAACCCAAGAAAATCTATCCTCTCAAATTTTCACTTCGGTTAAAATGATTATATAAACGTTTAATTCATCTACGAAAGGTTTCTCATGGCAATCATAAATGTCACAAATATAACCAAATCATTTGGGAAAGTTCAGGCTGTTAAAAACTTGAATTTTGAAGTTGAACAGGGGGAGATCTTCGGCTTATTAGGGCCGAATGGGGCGGGTAAAACCACAACAATCCGGATGATCCTGGATATTTTCAAGCCCGATAAAGGTGAAATCAGCATTCTTGGTGGCACAATGAGTGAAGAAAAGAAGAACCAGATTGGTTATCTGCCTGAAGAGCGTGGACTTTACCAGGATATCCCGCTGGAACGCTGCCTAACTTTTTTGGCTTCCCTGAAAGGTATGGATGAGAGCAAAGCAAAAACTGATATCGAAGATTACTTGAAGAGGTTTGACCTGTTTGACTATCGGAATAAGAAAGTCAAAGAACTCAGCAAAGGGATGCAGCAAAAAGCCCAACTCATCACCACCCTTGTTCACGATCCTGAACTGGTGATCATCGATGAACCTTTCTCTTCTCTGGATCCGATCAATACAGAGATGGTCAAGGATCTGCTGGAATTGAAACGAGATGAGGGGAAAGCGATCATCATGTCAACCCACCAGATGAACCAGGTGGAAGAACTATGTGACCGCATCCTCTTGATTGACCATGGTCAACGGGTGCTTTACGGCACCCTGGAAGAAATTCAAAATAAGTTCTCCTCACGTGACATTCTGGTGACACCGCTCAGCCCACTGCCCTATTCCATTGAAGGCGTACAGGAAATCAGGAAACTTAACGGTCGCTTTCACCTTGTGTTGGATCAGGATGCACAGCCACACCAAGTCTTGAAATACCTGATCAACGCAGATGTGGAGATTAGCGAATTTGAAATAGCGGTTCCGCCCCTCAATGAAATCTTCATCCAGGTTGTAAAAAATCAAGAGGTGAAAGAAAATGGATAAAATCTGGAAGATCATTAAATATGAATACACACGGCATGTGTTCCGGAAACGGTTTCTATTCAGCTTGCTCAGCCTGCCAATCATCGTACTATTGATGGTGGGTGTTGCTTTTCTCGTTGCCAATTTTATCCTGAACACCACACCGGTTGGTTACGTTGATCATTCCGGTGTCCTCGATCAACCCGTCAGGCAGGAGCATAATGGGGATATCTTCAATCCCCCGATTAAATTTATATCCTATGCGAATACAGAACAGGCGCAAGCAGATCTGGATGCAGATCTGATTCAGGCTTTTTTTGTTATCCCAGAATCATTTCCCGAATCCCCGGATATCCAGCTTGTTTATGAAGAAGAGCCTTCCTGGGACATAAAAAATCAATATCTCGTATTTGTGCGCGAGAATCTCAAGGTCTTCCAAACACTCAACCCACAAATCAAAGCAAGGCTTGATGAGGGCAACATCGTAACCATAACTTCATTGGATGGCAGCAGGGAGATGCGTGAAGATCAATGGTTTATGACTTTCACACCTTTTATCGCTGGGATCTTATTCGTCCTCGTTGTGATGACCAGTGGAAATTATCTGTTGCAGGCGGTTGTTGAAGAAAAAGAAAATCGCACCATGGAAATCATGATCTCATCGGTCAACCCTGGTCAGTTGATGACCGGTAAGATCATCGGTAATCTTACCGTTGGATTGACCCAGCTCATCATTTGGTTGATCTTTGGTTGGATTGGACTGAAGGTTGGTGGGCAATTTTGGCCATTGCTGCAGGATTTCTCATTACCACCAAATTACATCCTTGTCCTCCTGCTGGTGCTGCTGCCTTCATTCGTGATGGTTGCAGCTATAATGGCTGCAATCGGTGCCACAATGACAGAAGCTCGTGAAGCCCAACAATTTTCAGGTATGTTTTCCATACCCATTATGATCCCCTATTATATTTCTTCCAGCATCATGACGAATCCGAACAGTCCCTTAGCGGTTTGTTTGAGTTATTTCCCCCTGACTGCACCGATCACCATCCTCATGCGCATGGCCTTTACGGTGGTTCCTGCCTGGCAAATCGCGCTCAACATTGGTATCCTGGTTGCTTTTGCTATCCTTGCCATTTGGTTTGCGGGGAGAGCTTTCAGGTTGGGTATGCTGCGCTATGGTAAGAAATTATCCTTTGGGGATGTTCTCAGAAAGCGCGTGGAAAAATGAAAAAAATATGGATTGTACTGAAAACAGAGTTTATCAACACCATAACAAGACGCTCCTTTTTATTGACCTTAATACTTGTTCCCCTTGTACCTGCACTGATCCTGGGTGCTATCTCATTATTTGGTAGCGAAGAGAATGTCGAAGAGAGAGGAAGCATTTTTCAATCCCCTCAAAATCTGACCGAAGTCGAAGGCTATATTGACCAGGCAGGGATCATCAATGATATTCCGGATTGGGTTGAAGAAGATCGCCTCATAGAATATTTTTCTAAGGATGAAGCCGATCAAGCCGCGATAGAGGGAAAGATCATTGGATATTACATCATTGAGGAAAATTATCTGGAAACCGGAGCGATTCAATATATTCGCGAGGATTTCAACCCGCTATCTGCGATGGATTCAACATGGATTATTGATGAAACAATCAAATTCAATCTGTTAGATTCCAATCAACAACTATACGAAAAGTATTCAAACCCAATTCTGGTAATAAATGTGGATCTCGTACCAGACGAGGTTGAACGCGATCGTAGCAGTCCGTTATCATTTTATCTACCATACGGTGTGACAATGCTCTTCTATGTGCTGATGATCACCTCCGCAAGTCTGTTATTAAACAGCATCGCCAAAGAAAAAGAAAACCGCGTGATGGAGATCCTGATGAGTGCCATCAGACCCAAAGAACTGCTGGCTGGAAAGATCCTCGGGGTAGGCCTGGTTGGACTGCTACAGATGGTTGTTTGGATGGGATCTGCTTTCTTGATGCTTGATCTGGGTGAGACCATACTCAATATTCCCCCTAACCTGCATCTGCCACCTGAAATCCTCTTTTGGGGCATAGTTTTCTTCATTCTTGGCTATTTAATGTACGGTACGATCATGGCAGGAGTTGGCGCTCTGGTGCCCAACCTCAAAGAGGCATCCCAGACCACTTTTATTATTATCCTCCCCATGCTGGTACCATTATTGATGATCACGGTGATCATCGATAAACCCAACGCTGCCTTGCCAGTCATCCTGAGTCTGATCCCTTTTACAGCACCCAATACAATGATGACACGCATGTCAGTCAGCCCTGTTCCCCTGTGGCAATTACTTCTTGCTGTGGGACTGATGATCCTTACCATATGGGTCCTGTTCCGTGCGGTTGCCGGTATGTTCCGTGCACAGCTTTTAGTCACCGGTAAAAAATTCAGCCTGCGGTTGTATCTCAAGGCACTTCTTGGCCAGGATCTTGAATCAGAGGATATCTAACCAGATTAGCTTCTCAAATCGCAAAATAATCATTACGTGGATAACAGGCAATCAGCATTCACGTTTATTTATTTTAAAAAGAAGCACTAAATTAACGGAACGAAAAACACACCTGAAACTTCCTTATACAGGACAGTTAAAACTGCAGATTTTATGGAAGACGAAAGTTCCTACACCTGGAGATATCAAATACGCTCGAAATAATATATAATTTCAATATAAGCAAAGGTCAAAATGAACCTAAGGAGAAGGATCATGAAAAAGGAAATATTATGCCTGAGCCTATGCTTGATTTTATGCATCGGTCTTTCCGGCTGCAATTACCCGGATCGGGCAACACCAACTTCCCAGGTAGACCAATTTAACACTTCAGTTGCAAGAACCATCGAGTTTGTCCAGACTCAAAGCGTCCCTACTGAAGAGCCGCCTACCCAGCAGCCAACCCCCACTGCCACACTCAAACAAGGTGATGAGGTAAGCACGGCAACATTGACCCCGGAAGCTACACTCACACCGACTATAACAGCTACCCTAACAGAAGAAACTGATGTCGACCAGGTAGATTTAGTCTCGGAAACGATCCCTGATGGAACTGATTTTGACCCTGGGGAGACTTTTACAAAGGTCTGGACGCTTAAGAACAACGGCACAACCATTTGGGATGCTGATTATGATATTGTCTTCATCAGTGGTGATGCGATGAATGCACCCGCTTCACAGCCAATCACAAGTGGTACAGTGGCTCCAGGGCAATCCATCCAAATTTCTCTGGAATTAAAAGCCCCCATCGCATCGGGCACACATCGTGGGAACTTCAAACTGCGCAACGCTGACAATGTTCTATTTGGGATTGGTGAGTCAGCCCATCCTTTCTGGGTGGAGATTGATGTCAGGGGCACCATGTATGATTTCACAGAAAATTACTGCGCCTCAGGTGTTGCATGGACCAGCGATGCAGGCTCACTCCCATGCCCCGGTATACAAGGGGATAGCAACGGTTGGGTGCGTGAAATACAAGATCCCGTACTCGAGAACGGCATCACGGATAATGAAAATGCTCTTCAGCTGCATCCCCAAGCAGTCAACGATGGCTGGATCAAGGGTACATTTCCTGAGATTCCAGTTTCCGGCGGTGTTTTTTTCAAAGCTATTGTTGGATGTTCTGGCTCATCGAATTGTGATGTCAACTTCAAGCTTAATTACAAGATTGATGGTGGCGCAGAACATACCCTCGCAACCTGGCATGAAGTCCAGGACAACAACTATAATCGGGTGAAAGTTGACCTGAGCAGCCTGGCTGGTGAGAATATACAATTTATTTTGCTGGTGGATGCAAACGGGAGTTCATCTAACGATACAGCCCTTTGGTTTGGTCCAAGGATAGCACCTTAGGATAATATTCGAGGAAGACTGACCGGTGATCACATATGATCACCGGTTTTTATTTTCATGTAATAAATAATACCTATACTCTGTCATTCGCGAAGCAATATTCCCATTACACTTGACTTTTTTTCCCTATCACCTAGAATTCATGCGTGGCCAACCCATTCTTTCACCTGTTGGTCTGGAGGTATTTAGAAATATGCTGCGAAACACAAAAAGAAAACTTGCTTTGGTGATCATTATCGCGATCCTCAGCACAATGATCAGTGCTTGCGGACAAAGTGAACCCAAGATTGATATTGATGCACAAAGGACTGGATTTGCCCAAACAGCAAATGTCCAGGCGACCATGACCGCTGAAGCACAACCCACTGCGACACAAACACTGGCACCGGCAGCCACCCTTACGCCCACTTCAGAATACTCACCTACATCTGAAGAGACCATCACGTCTACTGAAGAAGAAACACTGGCTGCAACTGCTACACTCGGTACCGTGGAAGGCGTTGATTCGGCTCGTTGGATGTCAAATGTTCCCGCTGATAAAACAGATTTCGCCCCTGGTGAAGCCTTTACGGTTACATGGACACTGGAGAATATCGGCACATCGACCTGGACGACAAATTATTACATTCAATTTGCATCAGGGACACAGATGGCAGCGGATGAGAAAGTTTTTCTGCCTTATCCTGTTCCGCCGAATACAAATGTCCAGATCAGTGTGAATTTCACCGCGACGGATGAGACAGGTGAAAAACAAAGCGGCTGGAAGCTCTTTAATAATAAAGATAATGCTTTCTATGACTTTTTCATCATTGTCGATGTAGTTGAACCCGGAGAATCCGAACCTACTGCCGAACCAACTTCTGAAGCTACAACAGAAACAACCCCTACACCAACAATCACACCTACCGTAACTGCCACCACCGAGGAATAACGACAAATTCCCTTGGATGAAAGATAGCACTAATCTCCGCACAGCAATCGAAACCGAGGCATTTCGCCTCGGTTTTACCCATATCGGTATCGCCCCTGCAAAACCTGTGCCATTCCTGGACATCTATCACGAGTGGATACAAACAGGTCAACATGCCGATATGACCTATCTTGCTCGGGAGGACGCAATCGCCAAACGCGGGGATACCAACCTGATCCTCGAAGGCTGTCAGTGTATCATCTGCCTGGCACTGCCTTACCAACCTCCCAGGGCACCCCTTGATGAAACACAACCGGGCAAAGGCAGAATTTCAGCATATGCCCTCACACAGGATTATCACGAAAATGTCTGGGAGAAATTATCGCAGTTAGAGGCATTCATCATTGCCAATAGTAATAAAGACGTTCGCTTGAGGTCCTATGCCGATACTGGTCCAATCCTTGAACGTTCTTATGCTGCATTAGCAGGGATCGGTACCGTCGGCAAGAACAGCAACCTGTTGATCCAGGGGGCTGGATCCTATGTCTTCCTGGCTGAGATTCTGACCAATCTTGAGCTCCCAATTGACTCCCCCTTGACGCATGACCTGTGTAAATCCTGCCGGCGATGCATCGATGCATGCCCAACCCGCTGCATTCAGCCAAACCGGACCATAGACGCCAATCGCTGCATCAGCTACCTGACCATTGAAAATAAAGCGATCATTCCTGATGATCTCAAGGATGAAATCGGGAACTGGGTTTTTGGCTGTGATGTGTGTCAGATGGTCTGCCCGCACAATGCCCGTCTAGCGGAGCAGCCCCTCTCATTGGGAGAGCTGCTGCTGCCTGAATTCCTTGACCTGATGACTCTCTTCTCCTATGATGAAGAGACATTTAACGAGAATTTTGGTCAAACACCCCTCGCACGTGCAAAAAGGAGCGGTATACTGCGCAATGCAGCTGTCGTTTTGGGCAACCAGCGCTGCAAGAAAGCGCTGCCCATCCTGGAAAGTGCCTTGCGGAGCGAATCAGACCCATCAGTCCAGGATGCCTGCCATTGGGCAATTGAGAAAATCAAGCAAGAGAAATAAATCACTATATCAAGTCAGAATGCATAAACAATGACGAATAAACCGACATTTTCGATTGGCAATGTTCCGCTTTATGGGGACCTGATCCTGGCGCCAATGGACGGCATCACGGATAAACCTTTTCGCGGTCTCTGCCGAAGGCTTGGCTCCGCAATGAGCGTGACGGAGTTCATCAATGCCCTGGACGTTCTTACAGATCACCCACGCTATCACCACCGCCTGGCATTTGAGCCCTTCCACCGTCCTCTCTCGCTGCAGCTTCTTGGCGACAATGCTGAGCAGATCCTCGCTGCAGCAATGCAGCTTGTGCCCAAAGTGCAGCCAGAT
>CAYTXE010000071.1:0-12371 GCA_964441045.1 uncultured Candidatus Brevefilum sp. | reverse complement strand
ACCTGGGCAGAAAAAGTCGGCAGTGAGGCAATCGCTGCAGACTGTGCTACCGCCATTTCTGGCATGAGCATCAAGCTGAAAGCCAGGGTGATAGCTGTCACGCTGCCTTCAGGCTGACCGAGGGCGATGATCGTGTTAGCAATAAAGTTCAACTGTACTACAGCAACGCCCAGCAGTCTCGGACCCATCAGGCGGAATACTTGCATCACAGCTTTGTCCCGCAATCCCAGGGAAAAATGATAAGCACGATTCCGTAAACGGAGTACCCTCGGCAGCTGAACCAAAAGATGCATCACCGCACCAAACACAACACCGATCGCCAACCGCTGTATGCCCCATGCTTCCGGCAGCATGATTGTTCCCAGGATCATACCCAGTGAATACATCGCTGGGGCGATCGCAGGCACCAGAAATACCTGATGCGCGTTGAGGATGCCCATCACCAAACCACTCAGGCCAAAAATAACCACGGATGGCAGCATGATGCGCAGTAACTGCACGGCCAAAGCTTCCTGCACCGGGTCAGATCCGGGTACCAAAAGAAACAATCCTTTCCCTACGATCAGCGGTGCAAAGATAAAAACCAGAACGCTTACCAGGATCAAGGCGATGGAGACAAGGTTGATCACCCCCGACGCCAGGCGCCAGGCACCTGGCCTATCCTCACGTATTAGGAACCCTGTGAAGGTGGGAATGAATGCCGATCCCAAAGCACCGCCTGCCACCAGGTTGAAAAGAACTTCCACAATGCGGTTAGTTGCGTTGAATGAGTCGAGTTGTGCAGAAGTCCCAAAAGCTTTTGTGATCACGATGCCGCGCGCTAAGCCAACCAGATTGCTGATGATAAAAGCGAACATCACAGTTCCAGCTGCCCGGGCGATTTGCTGATTTGCTGTACCTGACCCTTTGATTGGCTGTGTCATGAGAGGTTCAAGCCTTTATTATAAGCATCATCAGCTTGCTGCCATAAGTCTGCTTTTTCATCTGACGACAAACCAACCATCGATTTTCCATCTACCGCAGCCAAAGCTTCCACCTTCGAGTAACGCAAACGAAATCTCGTCAGGCTCTCACGCAGAGCGCTTTCAGCATCAACTCCTGCCTGGTAAGCCAGGACACAGACCGATAAAAGTAATTCACCCACAAGGTTAACTTTTTCTTTTCCTTCAATTTTTTCTAACGCCTTCAAGGTTTGGAGGATGACCTGCGGGGTCCCTTTCTCGTCAAGCTTTTCAAAATTCACCCGCCCCACGCGATCGATGACCACCTGAGCCTGTGATAGAGCTGGTAATGCCTTCGGTACTCCATCCAACAAGCCAGCTTTTGTATCATCACACTTTTCTTGGCGCTCGTCTGCTTTGATCGCCTCCCAATTGCGGATCACGCCTGTTACACCCTCTACCTTAACTTTTGAAAAGACATGCGGATGACGACGGATCAGCTTCGTCCCGATTCCCTCAAGCACATCATGGATATTAAAATCCCCATCTTCTGTTGCGATTTGCGCATGCAGTACGACCTGCAACAGAAGATCACCTAATTCTTCCTGCAGCGCTGCCATATCCTCACGATCAAGCGCATCGAGTGTTTCATAAGCCTCCTCCAAAAGGAAAGGCCGTAAACTGTGATGGGTCTGCTCGCGATCCCATGGGCAGCCATTTGGTGCCCTCAGCTGGGCGATGATCTCCTGGAATGATTCAAAAGATGCCTGCGCCGACAATATCGGAACAAACAGGGAACTGAGCAATCCCAGGTAGGGACTGCGATCAACAGCATGCAACGGCAGGTCTTCTACTCTTTCTTCTTTCGTCCCAGCTCCATGCACCAACCTTACGGGATGTGTATCAGGATATGAAGCCATCAAAGTTAATTTGACGTCCGAAGCAATTGTCCGAGAATAGATTTGTGCGATTAAAGCCGGCGTGGAAGGTGGGAAACCAGGTGTTTGATACATAGACAAACGCATGGCATCCACCAGCACCAGGTCTGGGAATGGATCAAATTTTAAAGCTTTGAATGTCGGCTCGAGAAAGCTCACACCGTGGATCACGCGGACGGGCAATCCTTCTTCACGAGCGCGCTTCAAGATCTCAGGGCAGGTTGATTCTGCAACAAAGGGATGTCCGGGTACAGCATAGGTCACACCTCCGGGTCGCTTTCCTAACTCAAGAACCTCCTTAACTATCGCTTCGTACACATCCTCAAAGGCATCAAAACGCTCATAATAATCATCGAAACTTTTCACTACCAGGTGATCTGGAAGGCTTTCTACGGTCGGGTGTTGTCTCGTTCTTAAGTAAATTTCCTCGAGACTCGCCAACCAGTCCAGAGCCTCATGCGTGAGCATGCCGGGATCACCTGGACCCAATCCTAATAATGTAATTCCTCGAAACGACTGTGCCTGTTCAATTGATGCCATATCTTTTATATCGCTTAATTAACAAAAGAGACGTTTAATCACGTCTCTTTCAGTTTTTATTTTGAGTCCTTCGCTAAATAAGGCATGAACTCGCCTAATAACAGCCCTCTTTCAGGCTTCTGACATCCAAAACCTAACTGGATGTGAATTAACGTTTTGTATAGGTAGGAGCCTTGCGAGCGCGTTTGAGACCGGGTTTCTTTCGTTCCTTCACACGCGGGTCCCGGGTCAGGTAGCCACTGCGCCTTAATTGCGGCCGCAATTCCTCATCCAACTTAACCAGCGCACGGGCTAAACCCAATTTTACGGCATCCCGTTGGCCGGTAACGCCCCCGCCATTGACAATCACAGTTACATCATAGCTGTTTTGTGGTTGGTCCACAACCTGAAACGCTCTAATAATTTCAGGCACATCACCCAAACGGGTGAAATAAGCTTCAATTTCCTTTTTATTTACAATAAAGCTGCCTGTCCCCTCCATAATTCGGACACGCGCTGAACTTTCTTTACGGCGTCCAATACCTTCGTAATATCTCTTATCCATATATCCCTGTTACTCCTCTTGCTTAACTAACACTGGTTCTTGTGCCTGATGCGGATGTTCACCACCAGCATAAACATGCAGGTTTTTGAAAATCCGACGTCCCAGCTTATTATGGGGTATCATACCCTTGACAGCTGATTGGATCACTCTTTCAGGAAATTTTTCCAATTGGTGACGCAAATTTATGGCTTTCAATCCACCCGGGTAATTTGAATGCCGGTAATAGATCTTACGATCAAGCCTGGCAGGATAAACTGCCACTTTCTCAGCATTGATTACAATCACGTTGGCACCCGTCATCACACCCGGTGTGTAGTTAGGTTTATGTTTACCCAGCAGCAGCTGTGCGATTTTTGTTGAAACCCGGCCAAGATTTTGCCCTTCGGCATCAATCAGCAGCCATTCTCTTTCAACTTGCCCTTTAGGTACAAATGTTTTTCTCACAATCAAACTCTCCATCTTTCAGAATTTTCATTTCCAGTGAAATCAGCCTGGAAAATGAAATCTATGTGCAAACTAGTAAATAATTCCTTCTAATACAAGACCCGCAGCGGGTGCTATGCCCGTCAATCCGCATTGACCACTTTCGAGACTGTCAGCAATCATGCTGACAGGGGCATCTCCCTGACCAATAGCCACTAATGCAAAGGTGATACGCCGTACCATGTGATACAAGAAGGCATTGGCAGTGATGTCAAACATATAAACATCATTCTGCTGCTTCCATTCAGCGGAAAACACCTCTCGAACGGTCACCCCCCCCTCTGATATTGCACTGCCAAATGCGATGAAATCATGTGAACCAATCAGGTCTTTTGCAGCAGTGTTCATCCGATCAATCTTCACCCCAGGCCAAACCCGCCAGGCAAAGACTTCATGTATGGGATCTCTCACAGGCTGACAAAAGCATTTGTACTGGTAATGGCGCACTCTGGCATCAAAACGTGGATGAAAACTCGCAGGAGCCATCTTCACGGATTTCACGGCCATGTCTCTTGGCAGGTAATAATTGAGGGCATTTCGCAAATCATCAGTGGAATGCTTCCATTCCAGCTGAAAGCTTACCACCTGAGCCCTGGCATGTACGCCAGCATCCGTGCGACCTGCAGCCTGGATGCTTTTCGCATGCCAGCCAATCCTGCGCAGGGATTCCTCTAGCTCGCCCTGTACAGTACGCTCATCCTTTTGACGCTGAAATCCAGAGAACGCCGAGCCGTTATAAGAAAGAATAACTTTGTAATGTGCTGTGTCCATCCGGCATTTGACCCGTTTGGACCTACTCTTCAACCAGTTCTATCAACGCCATTTCAGCCCCATCACTGCGACGGGGACCCAACTTAAGAATTCTGGTGTACCCGCCATTGCGGCTGGTATAGCGAGGACCAATATCATCAAATAATTTTTGAACAATCTCACGACAGCCGTTCCCTAAGGCTGCGCCAGCTTTTCGACGAGCGTTCACAATGGTGATCTCATCACTATCCTGGTTATTCCTTGCGAGGGTGATCAATTTTTCAGCTAAAGGCTGAATCGACTTCGCCTTCGGTAAGGTGGTCGTGATCCTTTCATGTTCAAACAGTTGTCTTATCATCGTCTTTCGCATTGCAGTTCGATGACCACCGCTGCGATTAAGACGATATCCTTTTACTTTATGTCGCATTAAATTAACTCTCCGTTGCTTCTTCCTCTTCCTCTTCTTCGTGCAGGAAGCCCTTTTCAGCCAACCTTTCCTTCAATTCAACCAGGCTAATCTCACCAAAATTCCGGATCGCCAGGACCGCTTCCTCACCTTTTTCTAATAATTCCAGAACATCCCCAACGGTGGTGATGCCTGTGCGTTTGAGAGAATTGAAGACTCGCACAGTCAGATCAAGGTTTTCAATCGGCATCTCAGCTGCCTCGCTGTTGATTGTCGATATGGGTTCAGCTTGTTCAATCGGCACAGATAACATTTCCTCACTAATGCCAGCTATGTAATGTAAGTGTTCCATCAAGATCTTTGATGAATCACTCATCGCCTGTTCAGGTGCGATCGTTCCATCTGTCCAGATCTCTAAAAGCAAACGATCATAGTCAGTACTTTGACCTACCCGGGCAGAACCCACCGTCCAATTGACCTTGCGGATGGGTGTAAAAATCGCATCCACAGGCAATTCCCCGATTGGTAAATTGTCACCACGCTCATCAGCTGGAGAATATCCACGCCCCATTTCCACAGTCAGATCCATCTCAATGTTAACTTTCTTGCTGTCAACTGTAAAGAGAAAGAGATCCGGGTTGACGATTTCAACTTCCGGGGGACAAATGATATCCGCAGCAGTCACTGTTCCTTCACCGCTGACTTCCAGATGCAGGTGAGAGATATCTACATCAAATAAGATCATCCGCAGTTTTTTAATCTGCAGTATGACCTGGATGACGTCTTCACGTACGCCTTCGATATCGCTGAACTCATGCAACACATCCGTGATACGGATGGATGTTACTGCGGCACCTTCCAATGAAGAAAGCAAGACTCGACGTAATGCGTTCCCAATTGTTGTACCAAAGCCGCGTTCTAACGGGCTGATCGCAAATTTACCATAGTTTCGGGCTTCTGACACCCGTTCCACTTCCGGTTTTACCATTCTTATTGTTCCAGTCACGTTATACCCCTTGCCAATGCATTCTTTGCACTACCTTTGAGCAGCCTTATCGAGAGTAATACTCAACAATGAGCTGTTCATTTAAATTGCCATCAATTTCAGCGCGTTCCGGCAAACGGATTACCCGGCCAGACAAGTTGCTTAAATTGGACTCTACCCAAGTTGGTGGTGTTCGTACTTCATCAGCCTGTCGAAGCAACTTGAAAAATGTTGTCTGCTTGGAATTTTCTTTCACAGCCACAACATCTCCAGGTTTGATGAGGGTCGATGGAACATCATTTCGCCTATCATTGACCATGAAGTGCCCATGGCACACCAATTGGCGAGCCTGGTTTCGACTGTCAGCAAACCCAAGACGGTAAACGACATTATCTAGTCGAGATTCAAGGATCTTGAGCAAATTCAGACCAGTCAATCCTGATCGTTTCTGCGCCTCTCGGAAATAGCGCCTGAACTGGCGTTCCAATACACCGTAGATTCTTTTTGCCTTTTGTTTTCCTCGTAATTGCCGTGAATAGTCTGATTCTCGGCTACGACGTCTGCTGAATCGTCCATGTTCACCTGGGGGATACGCTCGTTTTTCCATAGCGCACTTCGGGGTAAAACAACGCTCACCCTTCAAAAATAATTTCTCACCTTCACGCCGGCATAATTTACATACCGGACCAGTATATCTTGCCATGTAAGTCCTTTCTTACCTTACGCTTAGACGCGGCGTCTCTTTGGTGGCCTGCAGCCATTATGCGGGATGGGGGTCACATCGTTAATCGAGCGGACGGTGATTCCCATACCCTGCACCGCACGGATTGTCGCCTCACGACCTGGACCAGGGCCTTTGATGATCATATCAACTTCCTGGATACCAAAGCCCTGTGCAGTCTTCATCACCTGCTCAGATGCTAAACGAGCAGCAAAAGGTGTGCTCTTGCGAGAGCCTTTGAATCCAGCTGACCCAGCGCTTCCCCAACATACGGTGTTCCCCTGCATGTCTGTCACCGTGATTATGGTGTTGTTAAAGGAAGCCATCACATGCACTTGTGCCGTCGACATCTGGCGTTTAACTTTGCGCGAACCTGCTGTTCGCTGCGATCTTTGTGATTTTTTTGCCATTCTACCTCACTGATACAAACTCAAAACACAATCATATTGCCCATCTTGCCGCGGGGAGAAAGGAAGGAGAACCCAGACAGGCAGTTGAGTAGTTAAATAAATTATTTCTTACCGACACCACGGCGGCGGCCACGTCCAGCGACCGTCTTCTTCGGGCCTTTACGAGTTCGGGCATTCGTCTTGGTGCGTTGCCCGCGCACAGGCAGACCTCGCCTGTGACGTAAACCACGATAAGTACCTATTTCAATCAAGCGCTTGATATTCATCTGCACCTGACGCCTCAAATCACCTTCCACGGTGTAGTTGTTTGTAATATATTCTCGCATTTTCGATACATCACTGTCAGACAAATCCCTGACTCGAATATCCGGATTAACACCGGTCGCCTCTAGAATTTCATTTGCCCGTGTGGGACCAACACCATAGATATATCTCAGACCTATCTCAACGCGTTTTTCGCGTGGCAGGTCAACACCTTCAATACGTGCCATTGGTTGCTTTCCTTATCCTTGTCGCTGTTTATGTTTCGGGTTTTCACAAATCACATATAAACGACCATTGCGTTTAACGATTTTACATTTTGCACAGCGTTTTTTTATTGATGATGATACTTTCACAATCTTACTCCTATGATCCTGCACTGTCTTGATGCAAAGCAGTGATTATACCTGCCATCTTGCCTTTCGTCCAGTCAATCTAATTTATAATGCCGTTAATATCTCCGGTCCATTGGAAGTCACAGCCACAGTATGCTCAAAATGAGCTGTCAATGATCCGTCCGCTGAGGCAACCGTCCACATATCATCTTTGACAACGGTGTTGGGCGTCCCCGCTAGGACCATCGGTTCAAGCGCAATCGTCATTCCTTTACGCAGGCGTATCCCACGTCCTGGTTTGCCATAATTCGGCACTTGCGGTCCCTCATGCATCTTTCTACCAACGCCGTGACCTGTATAGGTGCGGGTGATAAAATATCCATGCTCCTCAACATACGTTTGCACCGCATAGCCGATGTCTCCAGTTGTGTTGCCAGGAACCATATTAGAGATAGCAATATCGAGAGCTTTCTGGGTTACTTCAAGCAAGTGCTTAGTGTGTCGACTTATCTTGCCAACTGCAACAGTCTTAGACATGTCACCCACAAAACCCTGGTAAACAGTGCCGCAATCGATGCTGATGATATCACCGCTGGTAAGCTCACGATCGCCGGGAATTCCATGCACCAATTCTTCATTCACGCTGGTGCAAATACTGGCTGGATACGGATAGGGTCCTGGATAATTCTTGAAGGGTGAATAAACATCATATTTCTTTTGTACCGCTTCAAAAGCCTCGTTCAATTCAGCTGTTGTAACACCAGGATGGATCAGGTCAATTGCAGCGGCAAGCGATTCCGCATTAATTCGACCTGCTTCACGCATAATTTCGATCTCAAGAGGTGATTTAATGTTGATTGAACGTTCCCAAGAGATCAAGTTAAACCTCCCGGATCACATTCATGATCGCATCCGTGACATTCTTAATGCCTTGTGTGCCATCAATTTCAACCAAAAGGCCTTTTTCCTGATAGTATGCTATCAAAGGTGAGGTTTGTTCATTATAGACTTCAATGCGATGCCATACTGTCTCAGGTTTGTCGTCTTCACGTTGATAGAGCTGAGATCCATCCAGATCATCAATCCATTTCACTTTGGGTGGATTGTATTTCGCATGATACACCCGACCAGATGGGCTCATCCAACGACCGCTTAAGCGCTCGACCAATACTTCATCAGGTACTTTTATGTATGGGACAAGATTCACACTGCTACCTAATTTTCCAAGCAGGTCATCCAAAGCTTTCGCTTGATTTGGTGTTCGGGGAAATCCATCTAGAACAGCCCCACGTTCACAATCGGGACGGGATATCCGGTCTTCCACCATCCGGACGGTTACATCATCAGGCACCAATTCTCCAGCAGTCATATAGGATTGTGCCAGCTTACCCAGTTCTGTCTCATTTTTTAAGTTCTCCCGGAAGAGGTCACCAGTTGAAATATGCGCAAGCTTTAACTGCCTCGCAATTTCTTTCGCCTGGGTGCCTTTGCCTGCGCCTGGAGGACCTAACATTACCAAATACATTTTTGCCATCCCGGTTATTCCTATCCTAACTGATTAAGCGATCATCGTACCCGTGCATCTTCAGTTCGGTTTCAATGATCTGGAAAGTGTCACGCACCACACCCACAACAATCAACAAACCTGATGAGGACACCAGGAAGATACTGGTTTGTTCAATACCTTCCGGCAATAAAAGCGCCAGAAAATATGGAAATGCCGCAACGACACCTAAGAACAAAGCACCTGGCAAGGTGATGCGTCGTTGAACCTTGGTCAAATAACGCTGTGTGGGACCCCCCCGGGCAACGCCAGGAATTTGCGCACCTTGCTTCTTTAGGTTATCGCCATAATTCTGCTGGGCGAACAAAATGTCTGTGTAGAAAAAGGTGAACAAAACAACCAGAGTGAAGAACATGATGGGATAGATATAACCACCTCCACCCAATACATTCTGGATCCAGGCTGCTGTATTCCGTATCCAATTAACATTTGAGTTATTAAAGAAGCTTGCGAGTATAGTTGGGAATGTGATAAATGACTGGGCAAAAATAATTGGGATCATTCCAGCCATATTGACCATCAAAGGTACGGTACTTTTTACAGGCATTGACATTCGACTACCAACTCGTCGACCAGGGAACATTACCGGGACGTGACGGCGTCCCTGCTGGACATAAACAACAGCAAAAATGGTAACAATCAAAAGGGCTACCACGATGAATATCAACCACCAATATGACTCATTACTCAGTAATTGGAGCAGGTTTTTGGGAATCTTCGAAACGATACCCGCAAAAATGATCAAGGACAAGCCCTGGCCGCGAACGCCAAATTCTGAGATCAATTCACCCAGCCAGACGCCGAACATGGTACCGGCTATCATGGAAATCACCGTTGCTAATGTAGGTATCAACACATCTCCTGAGAAACCAAAATTTGCTGCCACTGATTGCCCCAAGATAGCATTAAAGATATTTATCTGACCGACCGCAGACAGCGCCGCCATGGGGATGGTCAAGATGATTGTCCATTTCTCCATCCATGTGCGGCCTTCTTTTGGGTTTTCTTGCATTCTGCGCTCAAGTGCGGGGATGACTGGCACGAGGAGTTGAATAATGATTTGAGCTGTAATGTAAGGATAAACTCCCATGGACAATACCGAGAAATTCGACACTGCACCACCAGAGAGCATATCCAGCATGTTGATCAACCCACCCGCAGCGCCACCGGTCTGTGTTAATTGAGCAACCAATTCACGATTGATACCGGGTACGGGAACATTAGATGCCAGACGATAGATCGCTAGCAGTGCGAGCGAGATTAGTAATTTCCGTCGTATATCTTTAGATTTCCAAAGGTGACGCCAAGCGGATCGCTTCATTTATCAGGTCTCCTTTATTGCTTGATAGGCAGCACTCTACGCCTGGATGATTTCAATACTTCCGCCAGCATTTTCGATCTTTTCCTGAGCGCCTTTGGTGATCTTATGTGCTTTGACTTTCAGTGCAACAGTAATATCACCACGCCCCAAGATCTTAATCGGCAAATCCAAGTCTTTAATAATGCCAGACTTCAATAAGAATTCGGGGGTAACATCTGTTTTCGCTTTTAGTCCATCCAGCTTTTCCAAGTTAACTTCTTCATACACCACGCGGTTGATAACGGTAAAACCCTCACCTCGCTTGAATGGAAGTTTTCTGAAGAACGGCAGGTTGCCACCCTGATGATATAGGGCAACACCGCCGCCCGCTCGGGAGTTTTGGCCTTTCATACCACGACCACAGGTTTTTCCCTGGCCAGCCGCAGTACCGCGTCCAACACGTCTTCGGTCTTTATGTGCACCTTTATTTGGTTTTAAATCATGTAATTGCATAATATCACCTTATGCCTCTTCCACCGTAACCAGATGAGACACTTTATCAATCATCCCGCGCATGGTGTCGTTGTCTTTATGGACCACCACCTGGTTCATTTTTCTAAGGCCCATTGCTTTCAAAGTCGCTTTTTGCCTTTTTGAATACCCGATCGGGCTTCGGACGAGTTTAATTTGTAACTTTGGTTGTTTCTTCCTAGCCATTCGTCTCACGCTCCCAATATGGTTTGATTTGATCAATACTCTTGCCGCGGTAAGCTGCTTGTTCCTTGGGTGACTTCAACTGGGCCAGGGCATTGAAGGTAGCACGAACGACATTCAAGATGTTGCTGCTGCCCAAAGACTTGGTCAAAATATCATGAACACCCGCTGCTTCCAATACAGCACGTACACCACCGCCAGCGATAACACCAGTACCGGCAGCTGCGGGTCGTAGGAGTACTCTAGCACCGCTTTGCTTGCCGATAACCTTGTGGGAGATTGATGTGCCGCTCAAGTTGATTTTGTACATATCCTTATGCGCGCGATCGCTGGCTTTTCGAATAGCATCGGGAACGGAATTCGCTTTGCCAATCCCAAGCCCGGCTCGTCCAGCGTTATCACCGATCACCATCACAACTCTGAAAGAAAACCTGCGGCCGCCTTTAACAACTTTGGCAACGCGTGCAATATCAATGACACGCTCATCAAATTTACTTTCGGTTCGGTAATCCGACATAATTGCCTCTTTCCTAGAATTTCAAGCCGCCTTCACGGGCAGCCTCAGCCATGGCTTTCACACGGCCAATATATTTGTATCCACCACGGTCGAATACAACCTGTTCAATACCAATCTTCTTGGCACGATCAGCGATCGCCTGACCAACTTTCTGTGCTTTATCTATGTTCGACAGCCCTTGCACATCTGCGCGCAGCTCAGTGTCGATACTTGATGCAGATGCCAGTGTGTTGCCCTGTAGATCATCAATGATCTGAACATAGATCTCAGTAGAACTGCGAAACACATTCATACGTGGACGTTCGGGTATACCAAAAATCTTTTTACGTACACGCCGATGACGGCGTAATCGAGCCTCATTCCGTGTTTTCTTTGCCATATTCTTTCACCTTTAATTTTTAGATAATTGTCTTACCGGCCTTACCCGGTTTACGACGAACATATTCACCTCTGTAGCGAATACCCTTGCCTTTATAAGGTTCAGGGGGACGCAACTTGCGAATATCAGCCGCAACCTGGCCGACCATCTGTTTATCATAGCCGGACACTCTAATCTGGCGGACTTTCATATCCACAGCAAAGCTGATTCCCTCCGGCGGTTCCACAATCACAGGATGCGAATAACCAACACTCACGATCATGTTTTTTCCATCCATCTCAGCACGGTAACCTACACCAATAATTTCCAGCACGCGTTCAAAACCTTTGCTGACACCAATCACCATATTATTGATCACAGCTCGCGTCGTGCCGTGTAACGCACGATGCGCGGGTTGGTCACTGGGTCGTTGGACAACAATCGTTCCTTCTTTTTTCTTAATGACCATCTCAGGTGTAAAAGTGAATTCCAACTCACCTTTAGGACCTTTGACTTTCACAAAGGAGCCTTTGATTTTAACATCAACGCCCACTGGCACTTCAATCGGTAAACTTCCAACTCGAGACACGTCTCGTACCTCCTA
>CAYTXE010000070.1:0-12406 GCA_964441045.1 uncultured Candidatus Brevefilum sp. | reverse complement strand
CTTAAAAATATCAAAATAAATTTATAATTTTCTTCACCCAATCAACCTGGTTCGAAGTAGGAGATATACCTAGGCAAAGCTGTCATAAAGCGAGAACACAGTCAAGGAGCGACCGACATCATCAATCGTCCAACCTTCTGGCTTTGGGCAAGTAACACGCACAACCTCACCTGGCAGCACATCGAAGTAGTTATCACTGAACACAACATCTGCATCATCCAGTGAAAGTTCAACCAGGCGTGCCAGGTATCCAGCTTCCAAATTTATTATTACCATCCCCTCTTCGCCTTCCTGTGAAGTGACTTTGAGCTGTGGATTGACCAGTTGGACATGCTTGTTACGCACGAACGTAGCTAACTGGGTCATTAACACCAAGTCATCCTTCAATAGCTGTGCTACAAACACCGTCTCACGCTTTTCTTCTAGAGAAAGCTGGTTGAACGCTTTTTCAAACACCATTTTTGACGACAACGGATCTACTGTTAAAGACAAAGCATCTGAATCCAACACATCACCATCTAACCGCATCAGCCGCCAGCGAATCTCTCCCGCCCATTCTTCCTGCAGGTCACTTGTCAGGTGCACTCGCATATTTGCCATCGCCTCATCATCCTCGATGGATAACAATAAGGGGGCGTAAAATCGTCGGCTGGCATAATGCAGGGCTTTCCATCGTTTGAAGTAATCCAGACTGGACCAGGAGGCTACAGGCCAGCAATCATTAAGCTGCCAATAGAGGGTTCCGCTAACCCGATGTCGATTGCGGCGCCAATGTTCCACACCATAGCGAATACCCTCTGCCTGGAGCACCATTGTCATGTAAACCAAAGAGGGAAAATCAACCGGCATCATATAATGCATTGCCATTTGCCCCATGATAAGTGCGCTCGCATAAGAATTCCGTTGATGATGTTCGATCATGTAATCTGTCAGATTCCAATGATCTTCATTGGCATAGGTGCGGATCGTCTTTAAAGGCGGCAGTGATTGAAAGCCGAACTCACTCATAAAGCGAGGATACTGTTCACGGTAAGCAGAAAAAGGTTTAGCGCCATGCCAAACATCCCAATAATGTGCATCACCTTTACTGTTGCTGTTTGATTCAGTAAAAGGTGTACCTGATGTTGGTGAGCTATACCAGTATGGCGTATCCGGATCTAATTCTGATAGCCATTCTGGCAGGGTTTTGTAAAAGAATTGTTTGTAAGCCTTACAATAGTCATCGTATTCCCCCTCTGACCATCCCCATATTTCCCAACCCCAATCCATCTCATTATTTCCGCACCACAAAGCCAGACTTGCTCTATGTCGAATGCGCTCGACATTATCAATCACCTCGTTATGAACATTTTCAATAAATGCAGGATCATTGAATGGATAAATACTGCAGGAGAAGATAAAATCCTGCCAAACCAGAATTCCATACTTATCACAAAGATCATAAAAATCATCACTCTCATAAAATCCCCCACCCCAAACACGGATCATATTGTGATGTGCTTTAGCAGCATCGCTTAACAACTGATCCAGATCTTCCAGTGTGATGCGAGTCGGGAAAGAGTCCGCCGGTATCCAGTTGGCTCCCTTTGCAAAAATCGGTACGGCATTGACGACGAATGTAAAGCTTTCTCCATATTCATCTTCTTCTTGCCGCAATTCAAGTGTTCGCAAGCCAATCTGAAATTCTCTTGAATCCAGAATGGTATCGTCCTCCAGTCTCAAAGTAACTCTTGCATCGTAAAGCTCTTGCACACCATAACCGTTCGGCCACCATAATTTTGGATTTAATATATCAATGTCGACGGTTGTTGTATCTTCAAAAACCTTACAGGTCGTTGCGAAGGTTTTACCTTGGGGATCACACAAGGTGAGGCAAAGTTGAAGCCCTGCCTGAGACCATTGCAGAACGGACACTTGTGCGGCGACATTGACACTCCCGTCAAATAAGTGTTTCTGACTTATTTGAACCGAGTCCAGCCTGGCCTTTGAATAACCTGCCAAACGTGCATCCTTCCATATGCCAATTGGGGGAAGCTTTGGACCCCAATCCCAACCCCACTGGCAAGGTGCTTTGCGTAAATACGGACCTCCTGGAATTGATTCTTCAGGTGATGGGAGTGGATTTGCTTCCTGAAGCGGTGTAACATAATTGACGGGCGAGCGGAACAAGAGCTCAATTTTATTTTCTCCTGGCTTCAAGAGTTTCTTAACTTCCCACGAATAGGAGCGGAAAGCATTATTCGTCTCCCCAAGCGTTGAATCATTCAACTTAACTTCCGCCAATGTATCAAGGCCATCAAAACACAGCACTACCTTATCTTCACCCAACAATTCGTCAGGCACTTGAATGACACCTTCAAAAACCCAATCCGTTTCTGACACCCATGCAACTTTAAGCTCATTGTCTGCCGCAAATGGATCAGGAATACGACCAGCATCTAATAATGCAAGGTGTACTTCTCCAGGCACCTTAGAAGGAAACCATTCATCTCCTCCCACTGCCTTGATTCGCCATTTTCCTTCACCAAGCCGATAAATTTTCATCGAGTTGCCGTCCTCTCATTGATTAGATTATCTTGGATTGCTCATTATTTAATTTTAGCAAAGAAATCATCTCGTGCGAAATGAATTTGTATGATTTCCACCTGATCACTCCCAAAAGCATCGAAAATGATATAAAATTATGGAAAGAGAAATATTTGGTTACTGGAAGGAGAATAACATGACACAGCATTCATCCATTAAGTTCGTCCTTTTAGCCACACTGATAATATTTTTAGCTTCCCTGGCTTGCGTGAATAGTACTGATAATGAGGCTGAAGATACCAGTGTGCAGCAAACCCTTGTTGCTCTACAAATGACCCAAATTGCGCTGGAAGATTCCGTCCAGGATGCACCTGCTGAGCCAATTGTGCCTGATGAACCTGAACCACAACCGCCAGTTGAAGAGCCGATTGAAATAACAGAAGAGGTCGCAGAAGAACCACCTGATGTGGTCTATGAAGGCATAAGCTTTTCCTTCGACCCTCAAATCGCCGGCGGCATCATACCCACGACGATTCCGGGTCAAAATATGGGAGATGATTATATGCCGGGTGAGACCTACCCTACACATTTTGATTTCAGCTTCTCAGCCTATGCGATTCTGGATCATTTCCATACTGCAAAAATTCTCATTTATCCTGTGGCTGAATTTAGGTCCATAAGTCCCTATGCCTCTGATATCATCGATAACCTGCAGCAAACGCTTATCTCCAAACCATCCGGCGGCGCGATGAGTGGACTTCCTTTCCTCCCAATGTGGAACGCAGCCCAGCTGTTTTCCGCTAAAGTCACATATTTTGATTTCAAAAGTGGCAGCGGTGTTCGCTTCCTGTCAATGTTCGGCCAGGATGTTTACCCAGTGGATAATCAAAACATGTTTTACACTTACCAGGGTCTCACTTCAGACGGGCGGTTTTACATCAGTGCTGTCCTCCCCATTACCAATTTCGGCTTACCTGATGATGGCGCCACTGTCATAGGCGACTATATGACCTTCCATGAAAATTGGGATAGCTATATTGCTGATACCATTACCTGGCTAAATGCCCAGGATCCTGCAAATTTCTTCCCGGATATCAATAAACTGGATGCCATGATGGCTTCTTTTGAGATTAACCGGTGATCGACAACATACTAACAAGCAAATTCTAAGTCGATTTAGGAATCAATATGAAAAGTTTTCGAAAAGAATTGTGGTTCAAGGTTCCCACCCGCAGAGCCCTGATCAATATTACCCATCTGGTACGTGAAGCTTTAAGTGAAAGCGGTATTCAGGAAGGTTTATGCCTTGTTAATGCCATGCATATCACTGCTTCGGTATTTATCAATGATGATGAACTGGGTCTGCATCATGATTATGATGAGTGGTTAGACAAGTTGGCACCTCATGCACCCATCGATCAATATCAACACAACCGAACAGGTGAGGATAACGCTGATGCACACCTCAAACGTCAGATCATGGGTCGGGAGGTGGTTGTGGCTGTCACCCAAGGACTGTTAGACTTTGGCCCATGGGAGCAGATTTTCTATGGCGAGTTTGACGGTCGGCGGAACAAGCGCGTATTGGTCAAAATCATCGGGGAATAATCCAGCTATAGAAAATCACTGTGATTTTGGATTGACAGGACTACAATCCCACTTAAGAAGTATTCTTCACAGATACACCTGTTAATAGGTCGTTGTTTGATTGCGTGGCTAATCTCAAGTTGTAGTTGGCCAGCGATTGCAGCTGAATATAAAGGGAAGACATTAACTTCTCTGTTTTCCGATGCATCAGCACAAATCATGCCACTGAGACTGTAAGTATCCTACACCATCCACCCAGGCTGTACCTAGATATTTATCAATCACTTCCTTATGTCAAAATTGACTGGAATTTGAAATTTCTTGCGTTAATGATCATAAATAATGAGAAATAGGATCGGTTCTTCTAAATCTGACCCGTGAATATGGAACCAAAAGCAACTTTCTGACAAGATTCAACTTGCTATGGAAATGAATCATAAAAACCCAATATAACAACCTTTTCTATTAAATGGATGGATCCAATAAGGCTATGAGGTTTCATCTTCCCAATCAACAAATTCATCAGAATTCATTCGCATCTGCTTTTGACGGTTTTTTTCTAACAAGGTATAGCCCAATGCAGCTAACCCTATCACTCCCAACATTCGTCCTCTTCGGCGAATAGGACGAACCCTGGCACGCCTGATATGGCGCCTGGGGATGCTCATATGCCTGTGAAAATGTTTCATGAACTTGTCTCCTTTTCTTAAACTTGTTTCTCTTAGTTTACATTGATGAATTGACCATAACCTGATATTTTCTCCGGTTTTATATTTCTTCAAATCAGCGTGTTCCAAATGAATTAAATTCCTATAGTATCGATCCATTGACCATTCATTAGTTACCTTTCCTAATTTACGGCAAACGATAACCATAAGGTAGAATCAACTTGACTATTTGGAACCTGAGGATACATATGTTCCTTCCAACAACACAAGCTGAGGTCAACCGCCTTGAATGGGACCGTCTCGACATCATCCTGATCACCGGAGACAGCTACATCGACAGCTCCTTTATAGGTGTCAGCGTGATCGGCAGGGTTCTGCAAAATGCTGGCTATAAAGTTGGTATGATCGCCCAGCCCGACTACAATTCTGATGTCGACATCACCCGCCTGGGGGAACCCCGCCTTTTCTGGGGGGTAACTGCAGGAAGCATTGACTCGATGGTCGCCAACTACACCGCCACCGGGCGCCCGCGACGTTTAGATGATTACACACCTGGCGGTCGTAATTCTAAACGCCCAAATCGGGCTACACTGGTCTACGCCAACCTGATTCGCCGGTATTTCAAGAACACCGTACCGATCGTTCTGGGTGGTGTTGAAGCCAGTCTGCGCCGGATTGCACATTACGATTTCTGGTCAGATGCCATCCGTCGTTCCGTCTTATTTGATGCTAAAGCAGATTATTTGTTGTACGGCATGGCAGAGGGCTCTGTATTAGAACTTGCGGAAACTTTTGACAAGGGGAAGAGTCCCACAAAAATTCGGGGGGTATGCTACATTGGCAAATCAATCCCACCAAATTACCTGGAACTACCATCTTTCGAGATGGTATCTGAAGATAAAGATACCTTTATTGAGATGTTCCATACCTTCTACCAAAACAACGCTCCCTTATCCGCAAAAGGATTAGCCCAACGTCACGGTGATCGCTACCTGGTGCAAAATCCACCTTTCCCCTACCTTACACAAAAAGAATTGGACCAGGTCTATGATCTGGATTATGAACGTGGACAACACCCATATTATGCTCAGCAAGGCAAAGTCAAAGCGCTTGAGACGATCAGATTTTCAATTCCCATCCATCGAGGCTGTTATGGTGAATGTAACTTCTGTGCTATAGCAGTTCATGAGGGGCGCACAGTCCGCTGGCGAAGCGAAGGATCAATTTTAGCTGAAGCACAGAAAATCACACACCTGCCTGATTTCAAAGGCTTTATCTATGACCTTAGCGGACCTACCTCCAATATGTATGGCTTTGAGTGCCCGGTCAAGCTCCATCAGGGACCCTGCAAAGACAAAAGCTGTCTCTTTCCAGAGACCTGTCCCTCTCTTCCTGTGGATCACAATAAGCAGACTAAGCTCTTGCGCAAATTACGCCAGATCGAAGGGATTAAAAAGGTCTTTGTCAGCTCAGGTCTGCGCTATGATATGCTGTTATCGGATCGAGAACATGGTGAAGAATATTTAAAAGAATTAGTTGAGCATCACATCTCCGGGCAAATGAAGATTGCACCTGAACACGCGCAACCAGAAGTCCTGGCGCGCATGCGAAAACCTGATCAAAGCCAACTGCTTGAATTCAAACAGCGCTTCGATGCAATGAACAAGAAGTTGGGAAAGAAACAATTCCTCAGCTATTACCTGATCGCAGCTTATCCTGGCTGTACCCAGTCAGATATGCAAGCACTCAAACGTTTTGCCAGCCACCATCTCGGTATCCTGCCTGAGCAAGTGCAAGTTTTCACACCCACACCCTCCACTTACGCCAGTGTGATGTATTACACTGAAAAGGATCCCTTTACGGGTGAAAAGTTATTTGTCGAGAAAAATCCTGCAGCAAAACAGCGGCAAAAGGAAACCATCACCGGTCAACACAAATCACCCCACCGCTACCAACGGAAGAAAAACGCAAAATCCAAATAACCTGATAATCAAATGAAAATCAAAACCGATCGTCAATAAACTGGTCGAATCTTTCACCAAGGTAGGGGGCTGATTGTTCCCCAAAAAGCATATCGCATGAAAATCCCTCTCTGTCCTTAATCCGGGCTTATGAGGAAGCTATACAATGTTACAATTCAGACAAGTCCATCAAAGGAATGCTGGCAAAGACAACGTTCACAAGATCTTCAGGATACGCAAGGTGACGGTGCTTCTAGAGAACTAAAAATTAATATCCACTAACCGTTAGCCAACAACAGAAGAAACGCTCTGTCAAAGCATCAGTAAGGTGAACCTCCCCTTTGGCACACAGATTTCCTCAAAAACAATTGTAGTTTTTATGAAAAAAGTCCAAACTGAGTCTACTCTTCAAACAATGCGCAAGTTGAATTCTGATTTAACACTTCACAAGACATTGCTTTGGTTGGTCTTATTCTCTGGTCTCGTTGCTGGATGTATGGATTTTGTCAATCCATACTTGATGAAAACACTAACTGACACCGCACTCACCCACCAGAACGAAGCGTTCAAACGGCTCGTATTGTGGTCCTTAGCAATTGTATTTATCGATATTGGTTTGAGGTATTTCATTCGCATTGTCACCGTTCGTTATGAAACCCTCACCATTCGCGATCTACGTAATCATGTGACAGCACATATTCAGCGTCTGCCGATCTCTTATACGGAAACTCTCCACTCTGGGGATCTCATCTCTCGGCTGAACAATGATATCGACAAGATCGCCATTGTGCCAAGACGGATTAACGAGTTGGTGCAGCAGCCCATCCTCTTCGTTCTTGGATTCAGCTACATGTTCATCCTTAGCTGGAAATTGCTCCTGGCTACCTGTATCCTGATTCCCATATCTGCGATTCTCTTTGACAAAGTCGTGAAACCAATGCAAGCTCATTCCCGGAAAGAGATGGAGCACCTCGCACGCGCCAATGCTGTCACACTGGACGCTATCCAAGGGATATACATCATCAAGGCTTTCAATCTTCAAAAACTTCTCACATCAAAATTCCAGACCATTGCTGAAAACGTCCGCAAAGAAGGTCTATCTATTGATAAACGCCGTGCCCTTGAAACTGCTGTTTTTCTCATGCTGCGATACATCCCTCAACTTGTTGCACCCCTATATGGTGGCTACCTTGCTTTTACTGGCGAAATCACCGTCGGCTCGTTAATTGCCAGCACATACCTGATATGGATGATCTTCATTCCGGTTGAAACCATGCTGGGATGGATGCGTTCCTTGCGTGAGGTTGCTCCTGCTGTGGAACGCGTTTTTGAGATTATCGATCAGCCCGCCGAGAATGGACAAACTTCCAATGCCCAAGCCATGGTCCATGCCCAAGCAATCACTTTCAACGCTGTTAGCTTCCAATACAATGATGACGCCAAAATCCTTGAAAACTTCAGTTTCAGCATAGACGAAGGAAAGATTGTCGCTCTCGTTGGCTCTAGCGGATGTGGAAAAAGTACTGTTTTAAAACTACTCTGTGGTTTTTACCGACCTCAAAGCGGACAGATACGAATCCTTGGTCGAGATGTTTTGCAATCTGGTATTCATGAAACGCGCAAGCTTATATCCCTTGTCTCACAAGAGACCTATCTTTTCCCAACCACGATTGCAGAGAATATTTCTTATGGACGCTTGGGGGCAACACAAGCTGAGATTATCGCCGCTGCCCAAGCAGCAAATGCCCATGATTTTATCAAAACGCAACCCCTTGGGTATGAAACGCAAGTTGGAGAATGGGGAGTGAAATTATCCGGCGGTGAGAAACAACGTATCGCACTGGCCCGGGCTATACTGAAAGATGCCCCGATATTACTTCTTGATGAACCGACATCTGCTCTTGACACCCACTCAGAGGCCATTGTACAGGAAGCTCTAGAACGATTTATGCACGGACGTACAGTTCTTGTCATTGCCCATCGTCTATCTAGCATCAAGAATGTAGATGAGATTATTGTCCTTGATCATGGTCATCTACATGAGCGCGGCACTCACGCAGAATTAATGCAATCAGACACGCTCTATAAACGTTTGTATCTCAAGCAATCTGATCTGGAGAACCTCCATGTCTAAACCTTTCCGTGAACGGGATTTTGTTCGTGTCTTGTCCTTGTTTCGAGCCAAGGTTTGGATCTATTTCATCGCAGCCTTAACTAACGCTTTGGTAATCGGATTCTCTTTCAATATGGTTTTGGCTTTCATCCAAATGGACGTGATGGATGCAGCTGTTAGCGGTGATCAAGCTCTGCTATTGCGTGCGGTGATCCTGGCAGTAATAACCTTCCTGACCGGTTTACCCATGCTAATTGGGGCGCGTTATATCATCGCACTATTGGAAAAAGGCGCTCTCTCAGAAACACGAATACGCATTTTCCGCCAGATTGTTGATCTCCCTATCAGTGATTTTGACCAGCGGCATAGTGGTGACTTGATTTCACGATGTACCAACGATTTGAACACGTTAGGTTCCATTTTTACCCAATTAGTCCCAAATCTTCTTATCGGCCTGGTTCTTGGATTGGTCGGCATCATCTCAATTTTTATCTTAAACTGGCAGATGGGTGCTCTAGCCCTCACATTAGGGCTTCTAACAACATTGGTTAGCGCAATCCTATCTAAACCATTGCGCTTGAAGAGTGCAGCTATTCAGGAAGCTCTCAGCAAGCTTACTCAACATTTAAGTAACATCCTACAAAGCCTTCCAGTGACCAAGATGTTTCATCTCGAAAATACGACCCATCAGCTTTACAGCCAGGCAAACCAGCAGGTTGCTTTAGCAATAACTGATCATGCAAACACACAAGCTGTCTATGATGCTCTCAATACCCTCATCAATTGGATCCGAACAGTTGGCACACTGACTTTTGGCCTTTATCTGCAGGATAACGATTTGATTGGAATAGGAGCGATCATTGCTGCAATCCACTTACAGACGAATGCGAGTTTCTTGTTTACCAACCTCGGCGATTTCATAACTAACATTCAGCGGTCTTTGGCTGGTTCCTCTCGTGTTTTCGAGCTGCTCTCCTGGCCTACAGAGAAATTTCTTCCAGGAGGAGAATTGCCCACCGGTGTTGAGAATATGCCTGCCACCAATGTTGTTATTGATATGAGAAACCTTCACTTCAATTATGCTTCAACGGATCAAAGCGACGAAACAGATCGAACAAAAAACATTCTTGAAGAAATAAACCTTGCAGTTGAAAAGGGGCAATTTGCTGCTTTTGTTGGTCCGAGCGGCGGCGGGAAAAGCACCATTCTCAAGATACTGATGGGGCTTTATCCCGTAGACGAAGGAATGTTAGCGATCAACGGCAAGCCCCTTTCAACCTATCCTCTCGAAACACTTCGAGATCTGATTGCTTATGTACCTCAGGATGCTTACCTTTTTGATGGCACGATCGAGGAGAATATCCGCTACGGGAAATATGGGGCCAGCAAAGAAGCTGTGATCACTGCCGCTAAATCAGCACATGCTCACGAATTTATTATTGAACAACCAGATGGCTACAAAACTCTGGTAGGAGAACGCGGTGCCAGGCTCTCAGGTGGGCAGCGACAACGTATTGCGATCGCACGTGCGCTGTTGAAGGACGCCCCCTTGCTTCTTCTGGATGAAGCAACATCTGCGCTTGATTCCGAATCAGAAGCTATTGTCCAAAAGGCATTGGACACACTGATGGAAGGACGTACAACCATCGCCATCGCACATCGCCTTTCGACGATCCAAAACGCTGATAAAATCTATGTGATTAAGTCTGGTCACTTGGAGGAAGAGGGAACACATAATTCCTTACTTGCTCAAGGTGGAGTTTATCACGAGTTATTTAACCTTCAAGGGACAAGGAGCAGCTAACCTTTTCTGTCAAATGAGTCAGGACTCACTTGCATTCTTCAGGCGAGTTTTTCCAACCTGATTCGAAAGTATCTCTATCCAGATCATGTCATGAGTGAGCTGTCTTAAGGGAATATTCTCATTCATCAAGTAGCTAGGGGATATGGCTCTCTCAATTGTGACTTCCAGATACCATGGAGATGCAAACGCTCAGTATGTGTGAGATATGATGATTCCACACACTAATGTTTTGCCACTCCCCATGACTGTCTTGTTAAATTTTTCACTCTCCCATGGCGGATGAAAGTGTGATGTAATACACAAAAATAGACTCCTTCACAAGTGAAACCTTATTCGTTGAGAAAAATCCAGAGGAAAAAAGCATCAAAAGAAAAATCGTCACCTGTGGGAATGAACCACCCCAACATGGAAGTAAATTCGAAAAATCCGAAGATACGTAGATTCGAACAATAATCGAAGGCGATGATCGCTTAACCGAAAATCGATTTATTTCTTATATAATTTACCACTGTCATTCCAAATTTTGATACAATAATTATGACCCTTGAAGATATTCGGGATAGGTTTATAATCCGTACTACCGAAAAAATTGGATTAGCTCATTTTCCTATGAAATTAAATTATGTTTTCGTGATTACAAATTCATTCTTTACACCGATTGAACGCTACATCATACAAAGAAAACAATGACAGACCAACCACAATTAACCACCCCTCTCTCCCAATTCATATCCTGGATGCGAATTCATGTTCCTGAGGTTAAATTCCGACCGCCTGCAACAGAAGCGGCCATAGCTAACTTCATCAACAAGAGTGGCCTGGATATGCCAGATGACCTTCGTCAAACGCTCCTGATGATCGATGGCGAGGGTCATTCTTCTGTTGGAGCGATTGGCAACTGGCGAATAATGTCCATTTCAGAGATACAGGCAGCTTGGGGGTGGCTCACTCAGCTTGCTGAAAAGGGTGCCTTTGAGGGACGAACACCCAAACCTTCACCCTACATCCAAAATGTATGGTGGCACGCAGGATGGATCCCCATCGTTAGCAGCGACACAGGTGATTATTTTTGCATTGACACCGATCCCTCCGAGCCATCACGCCAGGGACAGGTGCTTCTTTTTCTTCAAAACCAGCCAGTCCGCTATCTGATTGGTGGCAGCATAACTACCTGGTTTGAACGCATTGTACAAGATCTTGAAGCAGGCATTTACGATTATGACCCCGAAATGGGCTTCAGCAATGAAGCCTTTATGTGGTCCGCCCTTGAAGGGAAACACCACTTCGATAATATTGAAGGAACACTGGTGGCAAGAAAATGACTGGTGCTCGTAAAACCCTGCACCTAAAAAGTGAATCTGAGCTGGCTGGTTTCCAGGTGCGCCAGGTTGGTAATACCTGCAGTTTTCATGCGATTTCCGTTGCATTGCGCTTATTACTCAATGTCATCGTTGACCCAATGGCACTATCAGATGAAATCAACCACCTGTGGTGGCGGGGACGCTTCATGCGCGTGGCTCCTGATTGGGCTGTGACACCCCGCATGCAGGTTCGCATTGTGCGGTTCCTGGCAGACAAACTGAGTTTACCTGTGACTGCGACCTACCATCGTGGAGATCCGGAAACATTGCCTGACCTCCTGGATGACCTTACCATCATCCCGCTCATTACATTGATCTGGATATGGCGCCAGGCACCACCCATCTACCTGGGGGAAACAACACAAAACTTCAATGGATCAAAAACT
>CAYTXE010000069.1:11350-12481 GCA_964441045.1 uncultured Candidatus Brevefilum sp. | reverse complement strand
TCTTTGCAAAAATATTTGGTGAAGATATGTTGACTGCAGTCGCAACCGCTGGAGCTGGTTGTTTCCCATATGGACCGTCTGTCGTACTGCCAATTGCATTTCCGTGTTACCAACCAGTTATGGAAGAAGAGGAGGGTGTATCTGTGATTAGCGACGAATGTGATTATGCTGCGTTGAAATGGGAGTATTTTGATGAAATTGCCACCGATGAATGTGGAATGGTTAATAATCCACTTGAAGGAAACGTAGATCCAACGGAGGCACAAGCTATATGTATAAGAGAGTATCTAGATGATAACCATCCCGAATTAATTTATGTTATTGTGAATGAGGAAAAATTTTGTGCTAAAGACCCGGATAATCCCGACCCCAATACTGAATTAATTTGTGACATTATTGCTGGATTACCAGGCCATTACCAACTTAATACTAGTGCACATGGATGGTTAAACCTGGGGGGACAACCTAGCGTTGCTGATATGACTGATTGGATTTTGGGTATCGACAATCCCTCTGTTCGAACTCATTCTTGGCTCAGTTTTATTCCAGGTGTAAGCGCAAATCCAGTTTTTGGTGCTTTAGAAGAACGCCTTTTTGATATCGTCTGGATCCCTGTTTTCAATGAAGCTTGCGATCACGAACCGGTACCAAATGATGATTGTTATGACAGAGCGCATAGAGATACGGAACATCCGTTTCCCTATCCCGACGATGAGTGCCCGGTGAACAGTGACTTGCCTGGTCAAGATTTTGCTCATGTGGTCGCTTTTGCGCCATTTTTTACTACTTGTGTTCGCAACAAATCGAAGGATTTAAAAGATTATTTAAAGGATTATGGGTATGATAGTGATGAAGTTTTTATATCTGAATGTCCGGGTTTTGGAATGGCTGTTAATGCAAACGATAAAGCAAACATGGAGGCATTAGCAGACACGAATTATTCTTTTGAAGGTTATTTTATTGACCCTTGGTACCTGGAAAATCCTGAGGATCTGGGCATTGTGGGAGCGGATCTTGGGATTTATACTGTTTCACTAACCAGGTAATAATTAATTATTGAATTGAGGAGGTCTTCATTGTCCAATAAAACCAAAACAATATTCATCATCATTGCAGGCGTGATCCTGGTGG
>CAYTXE010000069.1:0-11250 GCA_964441045.1 uncultured Candidatus Brevefilum sp. | reverse complement strand
TAAAATGAAAACGAATGGGTATGAAGGTGAAGTGGTACTGATCCCAGTTTATAATGTATTGTGTGATGGCGACCCACGAACCACGATAGACCCACATACTGGTTTATTGTGCGTTGATGCTGCTCATGCTCCCCCGTGGTCCTATGGTGAAGATGATTTCTCTGAAATGAAAAATGTTGACCCAAAGTATCACATCATCGCCTTTGCGCCTTTTTATGTATCCTGTGTGGATAAGCTGGGCGATTGTCCTGGCATGATATATGCACAGTCATTAGATGAAGATATCGATAAGAGCCCTGTGCTTGAAGGGTTTTTCCTGTCGAATTACACTGTTTCGATTGACATTAACCAGGTTTGTGATATTAATCTAGGTAACTGTATATTGTCGTTATCCGATTAACGAATTCTTGATCAGTAGGAGGTCTCCATTGTCCAATAAAACAAAAACATTATTCATCATCATTGCAGGCGTGATCCTGGTGGCGGCCGGGGTCTTCGCCAGCTACCTGCTGATCCAACGTTTTCAGGCAGAACAGGAACCAGCCGTTGTCGAAGACGAGACGGTTAAAACAGCTGTTGTGGTTTTAACTCGCGATCTTTCCTTGGGCGATTCAATCACATCTGGTGATGTTGAACTGGCCATTGTGCCTATTGATATCGTCCCGCGAAACGCCATTACCAATCTTGAAAATGTCGTTGGTAAGTTTGTCAAGACAGACCTTGTCCAAGGTGAAATGGTTCTTGAACACAACCTTGCGGACCCAACCAATGTCAACCACGATCTCAGTTTTATCCTGAGCGAGGGTCATGTACTGATGGCTTTCCCAGCTGAAGACTTGATGAGTAGAGAGAATATCATTCAACGTGGGGATATTGTGGATATCTTTGCCACCTTTCAACAGGAAGTGAAGACGGTTGGGGAAATTACGACAACAGGTGAGTCTGAAGAGCCGCAGATGAGAACCTTTACACTTGATGCACTTCAGAAAGTAGAAGTGACTGCTTTGGTATTGGAAGTCATCGAGGAACAGACAACAGCAACACCCCTTCAGGGTGAAGAAGCCCAAGAAACAGCCCCCAGAACTTCTGCGCGGATCAGGGCATATTTGTTCGCGCTAACCCCCCAGGATGCGCTGATCTTGAAACACTTAAAAGACACTGATGCGAAATTTGACATCGTCCTGCGTGCTCCCACATCAACAGTTCAATTTGAACTGACACCTGTAACCGAAGAATACATCATCGAATTCTACGGTCTTGAAATTTTACCTTAAACGTAGAGGAAAGCATTATAATGGCAACAATGAACGAACCAATAACGATTCTCCTGGTTTCAAAAAATCAATCTATCATTGAATCAACCCGTACAGTTCTCGCAAATGAATCAACCCTTTTGTTAAGCGAAGAAGAGATCACTTCAGAGACACTTTTTAATGTTATCACTGAGTCTCAACCGGATGTGATCCTGTATGATTTTGAATTTCATGGAAAACCCTTTACTATGTTGGATAAGATCGCATCCGAATATCCGATGAGTGCGGTTGTTGCGATCCTCTCTGAATCACAGACTATCAACTTGGATCGCGTCATTCTCTCTGGTGCACGAGCTTTTATTTTTTATCCTTACCAACCAGGCAAATTGGTCATCACAATTAGGCGCATAACTGAACTGCAGGAGCGCAACCAGCCCCGGTCGTCAAGGGCTCATGCAAAAGAAACTGCTGAAAAGCCCAGGAAAATCATTACAGTTTTCAGTCCAAAAGGTGGTGTGGGGACCACAACCATTGCGACAAACCTGGCCATCAGCCTTTTTAAAAATATTAAACAGGACGTGCTGCTGATCGACGGGAAACATTTATTTGGGCATGTGGCGCTGTACCTAAACTTGCGTACTGGCAATTCGATCACTGACTTGATCGCACATGCTGGCATGCTGGACGAGCAGCTGATCAAACAGGTGGTTGAGCGGCATAAATCCGGCATTCACGTTCTGCCAAGTCCGAAATCGATCAGTGAAGCGCAGGGGATCCGTCCCGAAAACCTTTTCACTGTGATTCAAGGTTTACAGCAAGTATTTCCAAACATTGTCATAGATGGTGGAAACCATTTAGATGACAACACTGTTACATACATGGATTCCTCTGACAGGATTCTGCTGGTGCTTACCCCTGACCTGGCCTCAATGCGGGACGCAAGGCAATTCATGGAAATCTCAGCTGGCCTTTCTTATCCAAAGGAGAAAACCTTGCTGATCCTTAACCTGGCAGGAAGAAAGGCGGATGTGAAATTGGATGAGATTGAGAATATCTTGAAGAAGAAAATCTTCGGTAAAATCCCCGCCGATGAGAATCTTGCTCTCAGCTGTATTAATGAAGGTGTTCCTATCTTGCAGAAAAAACCTCGCCATCCCATCAGCAAGGCATTTAAACAAATATCAAAAGAATTGATTTCAAATATACTAACCATAAAACCTGAGTGATCTGAGACAAAAAACGACACACTTAAAAATCATTTCTAAAAAAGGATAGGCAATCCAAGTGATTCTTTCTTTGAACCAAGACGTGATAACATTCATCCTTCTTGTCGTATTCCTTATAAGCGGGATAGGTATTATCCTGATCGGTGGGTATTTATTCAGGCGTCGCACTTCATCCAAGAAGGGGCAAAGAATTTCTCGTTTTGTTGCTTCATCATCAGATGATCGTCAAGGTGGAACCTCTCGAAACTATATTATCATAACCAATCAGGATATTAGTAAATTAAGGGAGTGGATCAATAAGGCCTTAAGGGGAATTTCATCAGAAAAATTGCAGGTAAAACTTTCCAGTGCCTATTGGAAGATCACGGATACTGAATACATCTTGATTCGCATCTTCGCCACGGTTCTGGCGTTTCTCCTGGGGTGGTGGATTCCAGGGAATGTCCTTGGAGGAATTTTCCTGGCAGCGATCGTGATATTGGTCCCCCCCATTCTGCTGGAAAGGGCGACAGATCAACGCCAGAAGAAATTTCATAATCAGCTGTTGGATGTCCTGACTCTGATCAAAGGATCTGTGCAGGCTGGTTATAGTTTGATGCAGGCGCTTGACTTGGCGGTTAACGAAGTGCACCCTCCTGCATCTGAAGAATTTGGACGTATTTTATTTGAAGTCCGTTTAGGACTCTCGTTGGAAGAAGCGCTCTTTAATCTTTCGGAAAGAATGGAAAATGATGATCTTCAAATTTTCGTCACAGCTATCATCATAAACGCTCAGGTTGGTGGCAGTCTTTCCACAGTCCTGGAAGCCACCATTTCCACAATTCGCGATCGCATGCAACTTCAAGGAGAGATCCGGTCACTAACCTCCTATGCCCGATATGTTGGGAACTTCCTGAGCTTGTTACCGTTTATAGCAGGTCTCATCATTTTCTTTCTGGTTCCCGATTATTTCGATACAGTCAAAACAGAACTTTTTACCCAGGTTGCTTTTCTGATAGCTTTATTTGGCGTTATTATCGGGAATATTTGGATCAGGCGGATTGTTCAGATCAAGGTTTAATGAAAGGATAAAGGTATGAATTTTGACTTTATCGATACAAATCTTCTTATTCTTATTACTTCAATTATTACTTTCCTGGGGATTGGTTTGGTGATTTACGTGTTAATTTCCTGGCTAGGTGGGCGCAATAAGCTTTCGAACCGTTTGGAGGAATTTGTCTCACCTGAGGCTTCCATAGCCATGGATTCTAAAGCAGCACCAATTGTCCCACGTGAAATCCGAGGTTCATTATTGAGTAGAACAGTCTTTAGCTGGATAAGAAGTCTCCTCCAATTCCTGGGTAGATTTGCACCTGCAAAGATGATACTTGATCTGGACCACAAACTGACGGTTGCGGGGCGCCCGTATAATTTATCTGCTGGCAGCTTTTTTGCGATACGACTACTGTTGATATTTTGGGGCGTTATTGTCGCATTTCTTTTCAATCGCGATTTTAATAATTTTAATATGAATTCCATACTGCTTGGGCTACTGGTTGTAATCATTTGTTCTCTTCTTCCAGATGCTTGGCTTAGAGGGCGTATGCGCACCAGGCAAGACGAAATCCGCCGGGGGCTGCCGGACGCTCTGGATATGCTTTCTGTGTGTGCCAGCGCTGGTTTGGGATTTGATCAGTCCCTGCAGAAAATCAGCAGTTATTGGGATACTGAACTGGGATATGAATTACAGCGAACGACTCAAGAGATGGAGATGGGCATTTCACGCGCCGATGCGTTAAGGAACATGAGCAGCCGGCTTGATGTGGATGATCTCTCCAACTTTATTGCCATCATCATTCAAGCAGAAAAGATTGGTATGAGTTATGCTAATGTGCTTCATAGTCAGTCATTGCAAATGCGTGTGCTGAGGCGCTTGCGTGCGAGAGAAATCGCCAACAAATTACCGGGAAAGATGATCATCCCCGTAGCTTTGTTTATCTTCCCTGCGATCATTGTAGTGATTTTAGGTCCTGCCATTCCAACTTTGTTTGGGATATTTTAAAATAACCATCAATTATGTTTATAGAGTAAAAATGAAACCCGCCTCAACACCCGATTTTGACAAATCGAATAAAAGTGCCCCAGATCACAATCATATTGGGGGGCAAAATTCACAACCTATTGATCTGTCGAATGATCATGATTATTCTAAATTATTGGACTATTATCAGGATGCAGAGTTTGACCTGTGTAAGATGTTCATCGATAGGTTGGAGAAGCGATATCCTGGGCATCCGGAACTGAATAAATTCAAACAAGATATTGAGCTGAGATTGTCAGCAACGACCATTGCCAAGAAAATTGAGAAAGATACATCACGGAAGACGCAAAAAGAGACTCTCAACTTAAGCCTGTTTGCAGTCTTGGGCACGATTATTGTATTGATAGCTTTCTTCATATCTTATTATTTCTTTCGTTCAGCGAATTTAAATAGACGTTCGGATGAGGGATCATCGCAAATCACCCCACTTGTAACCCAGGCAGAGCAGCTTTTGAATATCGGACAACCTCAGAAAGCAGCTGAGGTCATTGAGCGGATTAAGTTGATTGATCCAAATTATGAAAATCTCTCCGAGTTGACATCGCGGACAGATGAACTTTTGAGATTGGAAGGAAAATACCTTTCAGCTCTTAATTTGATCTCGGAGAATAAAAAGAGTGAAGCATTGGTTATTTTTAAGGAAATTGAAGCTGAGGAATCCGGTTTGTGGGATGTCAGCCAGCAAATTGTATCAATAGAAACCGCTCTGCAAATTACCAACTATTTAGAAGAGGGAAACGCCGCCTATCAGGCACAAAACTGGGATCATGTGGTGAATGCCTATGAAAGTGCTTTGGTCCTTGATCCATCATTAGATGATCCGCAAATTAAAGAACAATTATTGAATGGTTATCTGAATAAAATTATCAGTTTGCTCCAAAACGAAAATACTACGATTGAGGATATTGAAACTGCAGAACAGTGTTATCGTAAGGCAATCGCTTTGATCCCGCAGAATAAAGAATTTACCAGAGAAAAAACCAACCTGCAGGAATTAAGCAGTGATCTGTTGTTACTAAAGTATACTGAAACAGCCAAAGTAATATTACGCGACAAAAATCAGACTTTGACCTCAATTTCCATAGCTGTTTCTTATTTAAGAAAAGCCGTGAATTTCGAACCGAATAATACTTTGCTGCAAATGGATCTAAAAAATGCAGAATACTATAAAATCGCTTTTTATAATTTTATTAATTTGGATTGGGTTGCTTCAATATCAAATTTAAGTGAAATATTATCAACAGACGATAATTTTGGGGATGGCAATGCACGGATCTTGCTTTTTGAGGCATATTTTGCACTTGGAAAGCAATATTATTCAGCAGGATTATACCAGGACGCGCTTATAAATCTGGAACAAGCGGAATTCTTGGCCTGGGATGATAGCGAAAATCTATTGAAGTTATTCCAGGTTCAGGTATTATTAGGGGACACACTTGGGGAGATGAACGATTTTGAAAAAGCTGTATCCTATTATCAATACGCATTCAATGCCATTGGGATTACGCCTAGGTTAGCTGATCATCCCTTTCCTTTAGCAAAATATTCAGAAGCGGTTGATAGTGCATCCAATCAAGATTATTTAAATGCGTTTACAGCCTTTCAGGAAGTATTAGACAATGTTGACTTTATATATAGGATAACAGAGTTAGAGATTGGTGATGGCGTATGTTTAGCCTTATTTGCCAATGAAAACTTATCCACTTTGGATGCTGTCATTGAGTTGAATGATCTCGGGAAGACCATGGTCATAACTTATGGAAGAACACTGAAAATACCTATGATCGAGAATTAGAAGATCTTTGCGGCTCAGAAAAAATTTAAGGAGAAACGAATGTTCACAAACCGACCTGCGATGAAAAAAGAGGCACCCTCTCAGGTTCAGTTGGGTCCTACAAGACCTGCTGAACTCGAAAAGGATTTCATTTTAATCCGGGAGGCTGTTCAAAATAAAATACTTTTAACCGCTTCTAATGATTTAACATCAGATATGGAGCTTTTAGGTTCGAAGATTGAAGAAAGCTTCAACCAGGTCTTGGAAGAGAAAAACATTCTCTACAACCATGCTGCAAGAACGCAGATGCTGGCGTGGGTGATGGCAGAAATGACAGGCTATGGTCCGATTGAACCACTTCTGCATGATGAGGATATTACCGAAATCATGGTCAATGGATATGATCAAGTTTATGTTGAGCGATTCGGCATCATTGAACCCACTGATGTGAAATTTGAAGATACTGCCCATCTCATGCGGGTGATTGACCGCATTGTTTCTCCTATTGGAAGAAGGGTAGATGAATCTTCACCGATGGTGGATGCGCGTTTACCTAATGGTTATCGCGTCAATGCCACCATTCCACCTTTATCACTGGATGGCCCAATACTCACCATCCGAAAATTCGCAACCAAGCCTTTTACTGCGCAGGATCTGATTGCAAATGGCACAATGTCTGTTTCACTTGTAAATTTTTTAAGCAGCTGTGTGAAAGCCAGAGTGAACATTGTAAATTCTGGTGGTACAGGTTCTGGCAAGACAACTTTGCTTAATGTGCTTTCATCATTTATTCCTTTGGCTGAACGTGTGATCACCATTGAGGATACCGCCGAGCTTCAACTGAGCCAGCCGCATGTGGTTCGCCTTGAAAAACGTCCGCCGAACATTGAAGGTCAAGGAGAGATCTCCATTCGTCAATTGGTGATCAATTCTCTACGCATGCGCCCTGACCGCATTATAATTGGTGAGTGCCGCGGTGGTGAGGCTTTAGATATGCTCCAGGCGATGAATACCGGTCATGATGGTTCGATGACCACCATCCACTCTAACGGTCCCCGAGACTCTTTGCGCAGGATCGAGACGATGGTATTGATGGCAGGAATGGAATTACCTTTGAAGGCCATCCGTGAGCAAGTGGCATCTGCTATTGAATTGGTGGTTCACCTGGAACGTTTAATGGACGGATCACGTAAAGTTGTTAATGTGTCAGAGGTTCAGGGTATGGAAGGTGATACAATCGTCATGCAGGATTTGTTTTTGTTCCGTCAAGCCGAAATTAAAAACGGTGTTGTAAAGGGGAGATTGGTGCCGACGGGTCTGCGCCCTCGATTCCTGGAGAAGTTTACGGCTAATGGTGTTGAAATCAATGACAGCATGTTTGAGAAATAAGACCCTTCTTTTCAATTTGATTTCTGCTAACAAGTAAAAAATGTTGTTGCTCTTTTTTTCATGGTCTGTATCTCCTTGAGCAGCAATAATACAAATGATGCAAATAGGCATCTAATTAATTGATGAAATTAGTTAACATTCGCAAACTCTCACCACCCATTACGACGGTTCTTGTCAAGTATTGTGATTCATTTTGGAGTAAGTTCGTTGGTTTAATGTTTAGAAAAGAATTGAAACAGGATGAAGGGATCATCTTAGTAGGAAATCGTGAATCAAAGATAAACACATCGATTCATATGTTTTTCATGAGTTTTGATATAACTATCTTATGGTTGGATAAGGATTTGGTCATCGTCGATAAAGCCCTGGCTAAAAAGTGGGTTCCCATCTATAAACCTAAAATGCCAGCTCAATATGTCCTTGAACTTCATCACTCAAAAATATCTGATTATGCCATTGGTGACAAGTTAGTCATAAATATATCAAGCTAAATCGGGATAAGTATTATTTTTGAAATACCAGATTCCACTTAAATTCAGATGGTTCATGAGTAGAGTCTTATTGAGCTCAAATGAGCGAGATAAGAGTCCTAATATCAAAAGACTTTATTTAAAAAGTTAAATGAGTATAAGTCTTAGCTAATGTGCGTCATCCACATTCTTGAAGTTGGGGGACCTAAGTAAAATGAACAACAAACCGGGATCAAGGAGAGGGTGAAACTGATCCAGCGTCCCAAGGATGTTGCTACCTACGAAAGGGAATTATCCATTCATTTAATCGCCATCCTGCTAAATTTGTTCTAAAATTAAAGCACATTCCAATGGTACGGAATCCTGGTATGTTGGCGAAAAATCGCACATATTCCAGCTGCTTCAATGAATAAACAAGGGAAGTAAACAGGATTGCCATAGAAGATTAAGGTAAAATCAAGGAATGATGACCAGAGATGGAGGAGCTGAAGATGCTTGATATTAAATTGATTCGGGAAGATCCGGAGCGCGTACGAGAGGCACTTGTAAAACGACAAATGGATGCTTCTCCAGTGGATCAAATTCTTTCACTTGATAATAAACGGCGAGAGCTGATCGTAAATGTTGAAACGATGCGCTCTGAACGAAATACCGTCTCTAAAGAAATCGGCCGCATGAAGGACAAGGTTGTCCGTCAAGCGAAGATTGAAGCGATGCGCGAGCTTGGGAGTAAGATCGAAAGTTTTGATTCCGAATTGCAGCTGGTTGAGGGTGACCTCAAAGCTTTGCTTTTAGAAATACCGAATATCCCTGATCCCGATGTGCCTGTCGGTGTAAATGACAGCGACAATATTGTTTTACGAACAGTGGGGGATATCCCTGAATACGATTTTGAACCCAAACCGCACTGGGATTTAGGGCCAGAACTTGGCATCATTGATTTTGATCGAGGGGTTAAGCTGGCTGGGTCGCGATTTTATGTGCTGAGCGGTGCTGGAGCGCTGCTGCAGCGTGCGTTGGTGTTTTGGATGGCTGGATTGCACATCCAGCAAGGGTATTTGGAAAAATATCCACCATATATGGTCAGAGAAGAGATCCTTTTCAGTACAGGACATTTGCCAAAATTTAGACATAACCTATACCATGACGCGGAAGAAGATCTCTGGATGGTGCCAACCGCTGAAGTTCCATTGACGGGCATGCACATGGGTGAAATCCTGGCAGAAGATCAACTGCCAATTCATTACACTGCCTATACCGCCTGTTTTCGAAGGGAAAAAATGAGCGCCGGGCGGGATGTGCGGGGTATAAAGCGCGGTCATCAATTTGATAAAGTTGAAATGTACACATACTGCAAGCCAGAAAATTCAGTGGAAGAGCATGAGAAAATGCTGCAGCACGCTGAAGAAACCGTGGCTGCATTAGGATTGCCATATCGTGTACTGCTTCAATCCACCGGTGATTTAGGTTTCAGTGCTCATAAAACCTATGATATCGAAGTTTGGGCACCGGGTTGTGGTGAGTGGCTTGAAGTTTCATCAGTTTCAAATGACGGAGACTTCCAGGCACGAAGAGCTAGCATCAGGTATCGCCCTGACGAAGGTAAAAATACACAATTCGTGCATACGCTGAATGGCTCTGGCCTTGGGATGCCCCGTACCTTGATCGCTGTTTTGGAGAATTATCAGCAGGCAGATGGGTCTGTTGCTGTCCCCGAGGTTTTACATCCATTAATGAAGGGCTTTGAGGTTATTCATCCTGCATAATGTCTTTATGGGCTGAAATCCCCCTGCTTTTTGTTGTCATTCTTGGAATGGTGATCGGATTCTTTGGATTATTCCTGGTTTTCTTTCCAGGTCTGACCGTTATTTGGGGATCCATCCTCTTGTGGGGTATTTCAACCGTATTCAATTACAAGGTTGGTCCCTGGACATTTACCCTTACGATCGCGACCTTCCTCATCATTACCATGTTAATGCTGTTGGGAAATGTTCTGGATAATATTTTTATGGCAGGTGGTGCCAGGTCAAAAGGCGCCAGTTGGTGGGCGATCGCATTGAGTTGGGTGGCGATGATCGCTGTAAGTATCTTCTTGACCCCACTTGCTGGACTCGGGGCTGTACTGTTGATACTGTTTTTAGCGGAATTGATTCGAATTCGAGATTACCGGTCTGCAATTCGGTCTACCTCTAGTATGGCAATGGGATGCGGGTGGGCTGTTTTCGCAAGGTTATTGATTGCCCTGATCATGATTTTGATGTTCGTCATGTGGTATTTCTTGCTCTATTAAATTGGCGAAAATTTATTTTCTTTCGAGGTGCTAAATTCTAACCTAAGCTTATTTCTTTAGCTTTCACTTTTCTGAAAACAGGCAAAATAAAATGGCGGCTCATGAGCCGCCATTTTCAATAGTATAGTATTTTATTCCTGGGGGAGGAATCTTTCAATCATGAGAGGTGAACGGTCTTTTAATCCTTCTGCAAGCAGGACAAGTTGAGACATTGTGGCTTCTTCTTCAACTTGTTCGTCAACATACCAGGCTAAGAAATTCTGCGTCGCGTAATCTTTCTCTTCCACAGCCAGGTCCATCAGGTTATTGATATTCTTGGTAACGCCTTTTTCCCAATTGAGTGCAGTTTCAAAGGCTTCTTTGACACTCTTAAATTGATAAAAGACTTCAGGGATTGCAGGAATTACCATATCCCCATCGACTTCTAATAGATAATGAACGAACTTCATGGCGTGTTCACGTTCTTCCTCGGATTGATGGAAGAACATATCGGTCAGCTTGACCAACCCCTGCTTATTGAAATAAGCAGCCATATTTGCATAGCCGTTCGATGCTTTTAATTCTTCGCCAATTTGCGTGTTGATGGCATCATTTAATTTTTTACTGATCCTCATTGTTGAACCTCCTTATCGTCATTGTTTTGATATGATTATAAGTACTAATTATATAAATACTATAAGAATTATCTTATAATTGTTTACTTAAGAGAAGATGATTTTCGATATATCAATAGAGCCGGGTTGAGGAAAAGTTATATGAGACAGTCGC
>CAYTXE010000068.1:0-12666 GCA_964441045.1 uncultured Candidatus Brevefilum sp. | reverse complement strand
CTTCATGCGGGCGTCGCCAAGTGGTAAGGCATCAGCCTTCCAAGCTGACATTCGCGAGTTCGAATCTCGTCGCCCGCTTAGTAGAACACCTTTGCAATCGCGAGGGTGTTTTGCATAAATTAAGGGCTATTAATGGTCAATAATGGCGAGTTAGAATGCTCACAGCCCACTTGGGCTATCACCCGGGGGTTCCGCTGCGGCTCAGGGTAGGCTGAGCACTCTCGTCGCCCGCTCTTTAGAAGTGAAGCTCAAAGTTTCAATAATACCTCCGAAACAACGGAGGTGTTTTTATTATTGCCCAAATAAAACTATCTCATTTTATGCCATAGGATTTGGACATTCTCAGTTGTTTATCGCAGCGGCAAGGCATCAATTTTCAAAGCGGACATCCACGCGTTCGAATACCCGCAGGGGGTAAGCTGAGCACTTCCATCGCTCACTAATCAAAAACACCGACGTGCGATTGGCGGAGTTTTTGGGCGAAATATCAAGCTGGATAATATTAATTGTTCTCTTTTTGATTAATCTAAACCTCTGCAAGTAAAACCTCTGCAGAGCTTATCTTTCGGACGCACATGAGGTATAATAATTATCTCTTTTGATGGTGACTTATTATTGGCTGTAAATATTTTTTTAGAGGGGAAGCAATATAGTTGAAACCATCGTAAACCAGCATTTATTATTAATTTCATGAGAACCAATAAATTCTTTTGTGAAAATTTTGCAGTGTTATTTCATCCTTAATGAAATGAGGAGAAAGATGGTAGCAAAGAAAGCTCTCAGATTTGAAATCGGAGATTGGATCGTTCATTATTACTACGGTGTGGGCGAGGTTGTTGATATTGTTGATAAAGTTTTGGATGAACATCAAGAAACTTTTTTTAAAGTTTCAACCGCAGAAATTGAATACTGGCTTCCGAGCGACAAGGCTGATGCAGAACATATTAAGCCTATCCGGTCAGAAAAAGAATTTAATCAAGCCATTCAAATAATTTCCAAACCACCAGATCCGATTTCGGAACCTCATAAAAGAAACAAAAAGCTGATCCATAAACGCTGGCTGGATGGCTCTCTACCAGCAAGGGCTGCACTAATGCGAGACCTTCATGGACGGAATAATGTAAAAGTACTCAGCTATGATGAAAGAGAAACATTTAAGAAAGCTGAAAAATTTTTTATCAACGAATGGGTTATCAGCAACCCATCCCTTTCAAGGACAAAGGCAAGGCAAAGGTTGGATGAAGCTTTAGAAACGAGCACTCAAAGAGAAAAACTGGAGTCTGAATAAATCCTGTAAGAGATACGTTTTGTCAAATGGGGACCTCTATCCAATATCCCAAATCTAAACATCGTTTTCTGATGTGTGCGTAAATATGAAAAGTCTTTCCAGTCACCAAATTCAATGCTATCTCCTATGGACTCTTTGCATCCATTTCGGATATTTCAGGTATATTGGGGGCTTCCTATGAGGCAAAACCACCGATTTGCTTATGCAGTTCATTCTCATGCTTTTATGATCATGGAATTCTGCAAAGGCCAATAGTAATCCAATGCTTTCTAAATCACTTATCAAAGAAGTGATGCAAGCCTTGCTTGTAACTTTTCTCTGGTCAACTTCCTGGGTCCTGCTTAAGTATGGTCTGCAAGCTGGGCTTACCTGCTATTTCTTTCGCTGGTTTACGATATTTCATTGCATTTCTTTGCCTGATCCTACTCGTTTTGTTAAAACCCAACCCATCGCAATGCATTTCTTGCAATTTTACGTGTCACTTTCGCACAACTGTCGTTGCTTGGGATTGTGTTTTTCACCGTAACCCAGGGTGCGCAATTATTTGGTCTTACATTATTACCTGCTTAAACCATGAGTCTAGTATTAAATTTTTCACCAATTATTGTTGCGCTTACAAGTGGTCTACTAACTAATAAGCGACATTTTTTCTCATGCGGCCCTATAATCATAGAAAGGATAATTCTGGAGAACATTGATGCCATCAAAATTAGCTGATCTTTTCCTTAATTCACCGCATACAATCCCAATGCCGATTGGTGTATATGCAGGGCTTGAAATAACAAACGCAAGAGTTATCGATGTCGTTTCGAACGCTCAAGCACAAAGCGAGGTCATTTTAGCTCTCCATGAACGCTTACAGACTGCCGTTTTGATGACAGCCATGGACCTGAGTGTGGAAGCGGAGATGTTTGGATGTCAGATTCGTATGGATGAGGATGAGATCCCGACTGTCATCGGAAGAAAAATGACATCCGTAGAAGCGATAGATGGCACGTCCATTCCAGAGCCTCATTCTGGACGTGCAAAGGTCCAACTTCAAACTGTAGAGAATCTTATAAGAGCCACTAAGCAACCAGTATTGGGGAGTACTATTGGACCTTTTTCATTAGCAGGGCGGTTATTTGGTTTAACTGAGATCCTGGAATTATCCATAACAGAACCGGAGATACTGGAAAAGTTACTGGAAAAAGTTACAGAATTTTTGATTCAATATACCCTGGCTTTTAGATCGGCTGGAGCAAGCGGCGTGATCATGGCTGAACCAGCCGCCGGTCTGCTTTCACCAAGAGGATTGAGCCGCTTCTCATCAAAATATATTAATCAAATGTCCATTGATACCTGTAGCCGTGATTTCACTATCGTTTACCACAACTGCGGTGCAAAGATCGTGCACCTGAACAAGATACTGGAAGCAGGTCTGGAGATTTACCATTTCAGCAGGCCGATGGATATCCTGGAAGCGCTGTCCAGAGTGGATGAGAAGGTGATTTTATCAGGCAACCTGGACCCTACTAATGTCTTCCTGACAGGTTCACCAGAGCTGGTTCGGACGAAGACGTTAGAATTGCTGGAAAAAACGAAAGCATATCCTAATTTTGTGATCTCTTCTGGCTGTGATATTCCGCCACATACACCAATTGAGAACCTGGATGCATTCTTTGACACGGTAAGAGGGTCATAAAACCTGCTAACGCTTAACCAATAAAATATCCTTTCTGATCAGGACACGAAGGAGGGGGAATGGGCAGCATTCTTGTATTGCAAAAGATGTAGATTATGTAAGCCAATCATCCGTTCACTTAAAAGCGCCTAACCATGTCCAATCAAATCAAGTGTGATTAATGTGGAAAGAGCTTAATGAGACAAATCTATTCTCGATGCAGTAAATGCCGTGGCAGGTATTGTTTACTCTGCAAACATAAAAACAATAGGAAGTGCCCAAAATATTGTGGAAACCTCACAATGTTCAGTTGGTCTTCCTTAGTAAGTGATAATATTAAAAGTATTCATCAGATAAAAAACCTATCATTGAGTGAGAAATCAACTCATCCATAAACCTTCCTCATTAACAGGGTTACAATTAAACACATCCCAATCTTCCAGATAATCGCTTATGGAGGACGTTATGAACGAAAAAGTAAGAAAAGAAACCCCTGATCTGCAGCCAGATTTGACCACTACCTGGCATGATAAGACTATCGAGGATATCTATGCTCAGATGGACATCTCTCCCACCGAAGGTTTGACAGGGGATCAGGTTAAAAACCGGCAGGAAAAATATGGCTTGAACGAACTGATGGAAAAGCCCAGTCCTTCTTTTTTTCAGCTTTTGGTGTCCCAACTCAACAATTTCATTGTGATCTTATTGATCATCGCATCCATCGTTTCCGCCATTTTGGGTGACTGGATTGAAGCGGGGGTCATCATGCTGATCGTTGTCCTCAATGCCATCCTGGGGGTTGTGCAGGAGAGCAAAGCCGAGGAAGCCCTGGCAGCCTTGAAGAAAATGGCCGCGCCTGAGTGCCAGGTGATGCGTAATGGCGTAAGGGTATCCATCCCGGCTCGGGAGCTTGTACCCGGTGATATTGTTTACTTAGAAGCAGGTAATTTTGTGCCGGCTGATATCCGCCTGATTGAGTCGGCTAACCTGCGGGTTGAAGAAGCTGCACTGACGGGTGAATCCGTGCCTGTGCAGAAGAATGCTGCCATCCTAATTGAACCCAGCGCAGCACTTGGGGATCGAAAGAATTCTGTGTTTTCCGGGACGCTCGTGAATTACGGACGCGGACACGGCATTGTGGTCAGCACCGGCATGAATACTCAGATTGGTATGATCGCCGGTATGCTGCAAACTATGGAAGAAAAAGAGACCCCTCTGCAAGCGAAACTTGATCAACTCGGTAAATCTTTGGGGATTGCCGCTCTGGTAGTTTGCGGGATTGTATTTCTTTTGACCTTGATCAGGGGTGGCGTTTTTGTATCCGGCATCAACAGCGAAACAGGTCCCCTGATCGTTGAAGGCTTTATGATTGCGGTTGGCCTGGCGATTGCTGCGGTGCCTGAAGGTTTGGCTGCCGTGGTTACGATCGGCCTTGCCCTGGGAATGCGGGAGATGGTTCAGCGCCATGCTTTGATCCGCAAGCTGCAGGCGGTTGAAACCCTCGGATCTGTTACTGTGATTTGTTCTGATAAGACCGGGACTCTCACAGAGAATCGGATGACCGTCACCATTTTAGACATGGCCAATAATGAGCTTGATTTGACCCAAATTGAAGAAAAGGATTTCAGCACCAGCATCAATGAAGTTTTACTGGTTGAAGAACCCAATGAAGCACAAAAAAAGACGCTGCGAGAAAACTCTGAGCTGACTTTATTGTTAGTTGGCGGATCTTTGTGCAGCGATGCTGTAATTGAAACGGATAAAGAAACACCCAATCGTTTTGTTATGATTGGTGACCCAACCGAAGGGGCTCTTGTCGTGGCGGCCACCCGCCTGGGTCTACCGAAGGAATTATTAGAAGGAACTTTGCCCAGAGTGGCGGAAGTACCGTTTGATTCTGATCGTAAGCGCATGACAACCGTTCACCGTTTGCCGGAGACATATGATGATGTCCCAGACCCATTGCACGCCATCTGGGACTTTGAGCAGTTGTTCAATGATGGGCGGTCCTATGTTGCCTTCACAAAGGGCTCTGTCGATGGTTTACTCGATATCTCAACGCGGGTGCGGGTGGATAATCATAATGAGCCTTTGGATGCGCAGTGGCGCGATCGAATTGAGAAAGCAAACGCAAACATGGCCAAACAGGGGATAAGGGTTCTGGGAGTTGCGACTCGGCTGCACAAAGATATTCAGGAAGATCTGAAAGCAGTGGATGCTGAGCACGATCTCACCTTTGTCGGGCTGGTAGGTATGATTGACCCTGCTCGTCCCGAGGTTAAAGGAGCTGTGCGAACGTGCAAAACAGCCGGGATCCGACCAATCATGATCACGGGCGACCACCCTCTTACAGCACAATACATCGCAAAAGACCTGGGAATTTCTGAAACGGGAGAAGTGATCACAGGCTCGGAATTGGAAGCGATGTCAGATCAAGCACTGGAAGAGGCTTCAAAATCTGTATCCATCTTTGCCCGTGTCTCTCCGGAACATAAATTGCGCATTGTATCTGCACTACAAAACAAAGGTGCTATTGCAGCGATGACTGGTGATGGTGTCAACGATGCTCCGGCATTGAAAAAGGCGGATATAGGAGTCGCAATGGGGATCACCGGTACAGATGTTGCAAAAGGTACAGCAGACATGGTGCTGACAGATGATAATTATGCCAGTATCGTTGCTGCTGTAGAGCAGGGGCGAGTCATTTATGCAAACATCCGGAAATTTGTCTTCTTTTTGATCTCGTGCAACATTGCAGAGATTTTGATCATTTTCCTGGCAACCCTTGCTGGCCTGCCAATGCCGCTAACGGTTATCCAATTGCTGTGGCTGAACCTCCTTACAGATGGTGCACCTGCCCTGGCACTGGCGATGGAAAAGGGCGAGGCAGATATTATGACCAGAGCGCCGAGGCCAAAAGACGAATCAATCATTAATAAGGAAATGCGGAATGCTTTGATCGTGCGAACGATCCTCCAAACTTCCGCTGTTTTGATCGCTTTTGTGCTTGGATTGTACTGGCATATGGATGCTGCAATCGATGGGAACAAAACCTTGCTTTCGGTTTTTCAACACCAGTGGCAGGGTGTAGACGTAACCCACGCGGTGACAATGGCTTTTGTAGCTCTATCCCTTGTGGAACTTTTCAGGGCAAACACGGTGCGCTCAGAAAGGATTCCTCTGCTTAAGCTCGGATTTCTATCGAATAAATACATGCAGTATGCTGTATTGTTTTCTGTCGTTTTATTGCTTCTGGTTGTGAATGTACCTTTCTTACAGCGTATTTTTAACACAACCTTCTTATCCTTCAGGGAGTGGGCGGTCGTCATTACCCTTGCGCTTATTCCTTCTGTTTTTGAAGAGATTAAGAAAATGCTGCTGCATGGAAAGGCAAGGAAATAATTCTAAAACCAAGAATTGAAATATGCACAAATTTAGCCACAAAAATTTTTAGGATAGAAATAATTTGGCAGTTGATTACACAGGTGCAATAATGTGTGTTCTGTATGGTTGGTTTCTTTCGTATAGGGGGAGGTGTACTTATGTCAATATCAGGTTTGATGCCATCTGAAATGACACACAGGTTGTTAATCATGAGTTGCATTACTAATCAATATTACCCATGGTGCGTTACTTTGGGTATGATTAAGGAGCTTGTGATGGAGTGATTTACCAGCACAGTTTATAGACGGGTTTGTTTTATCGGCCAAAGCGATTGAAGCAGAGACTTTGAGTCTGATTTGGTGAAATTATTTTATTTATTTTGAATAATCAATATCAAAGGAGTATGTAGGAATATGAAAACGACGTTGGAGCTGTTAGAAATAGGACAGTCTGTCTGGTATGACAATATTGAACGCAGACTGCTGGAAAACGGCGAAATGGCTGGAATGATTGAGCGAGGTGAAATTCGTGGGGTGACATCCAACCCCAGCATCTTCATGAAAGCGATCACAAAGTCAACGGATTACGATGAAAGCCTGGTGCCATTGATGGATTCAGATCTGAGCGCAGAAGAAATTTTCTTTGTTTTAGCCATAGAAGATATTCAAGCAGCAACAGACCTTTTCATGGGTGTTTACCAGGAGAGCAACGGGGACGATGGTTTAATCAGCCTCGAAGTGAGTCCCTATATTGCTAACGATACAGAAAAAACGCTTGAACAAGCAGAGGATTTGTGGGAGCGGGTCAATCGCCCCAATTTACTGGTCAAAATTCCCGGTACCAAAGCTGGATTACCAGCGTTTGAAGAAGCGATTTTTGCCGGTATTAACGTCAATATTACTTTGATTTTCTCCCTGGAGCGCTATCAAGAGGTGATGGAAGCCTACCTGAGAGGGTTGGAACGACGAGTAGAAGCTGGTTTGCCATTAGATTCGATAGCAGCTGTGGCATCCTTCTTTGTTTCGAGGATTGATGTAAAGGTGGATAAGCACTTGCAAGTAATCGTTGATGCTGGTGGGGCAGAAGCTGAAAAAGCCAAAGGCCTCATGGGGAAAACAGCTATTGCCAGTGCGCGCCTGGCATATGAGGCATATAAAATCGTTTTTAATTCAGATCGATTTTCCAAGCTAAAGGAAAAAGGTGCACGCACCCAACGCCCCCTTTGGGCATCAACCAGTATAAAAAATCCGGACTATCGAGATGTTTTATACATTGAAGAGCTGATTGGCCCTGAAACAATCAATACAATACCCCCTCACACGCTTGAAGCTTTTTTGGATCATGGGGTTGTTAAGGAAACTTTAGAAAAGGATTTGGAGGGTGCCAGGCAGTGTTTTGCTGATCTGGAGGACCTCGGCATTTCAATGGATGAAGTGACTTCTGAGCTGCTGGAAGAAGGCTTAAGATCCTTCTCAGATGCCTTTACTTTATTATTAGAAGCAATAGACGATCGCAGGAAATCAGAATAATAAACTTAGGACCTATTACTAAAACAGGTAGATAGTGGTCGTGCTATCTACCTGTTCATATTAATCTTTTTTAATTGCTGCCTGCAAAATTTTTCCCAAGTACAAGCAGAAAAAGTTCAATGTAGTTCAGCGCTGATTTTTTCCAGGAAAAATCCTGGTTCATACCGCGGATTTGCATTTGTTTCCACTGGTCTTGATCCTTATAGATATTCAGGGAACTTATGACAGCTTTTGCAAAGGCAGCTGCTTTTGCTGGTCCAAATAAGAACCCTGTGCCTTTCTTTGGAGAGTTGACAACGTCAATAATTGTATCTTTTAGACCACCGGTGGCACGAGCTAAGGGGACACATCCATAACGCATGCCCATCATCTGAGCCAGACCACAAGGTTCATAACGGGAGGGCATTAATAGAATATCACCTCCCGCATACATACGCCTGGCCAAAGCCGCATCAAAGCGAATGACAGCTCGAACTCTGTCAGGGTGTTCCTCTTCCAGCTCAAGGCAAGATGTTTCCAATTCGGGATTGCCAGTGCCAAGCAGAATCGCCTGCCACTTCTTTTCTATGATCTCTGAAAGCCCTTCAACAGCGATATCCACACCCTTTTGTTGATCCATGCGTGAAATGAGTATTAATAGAGGGACGCTGGGGTCAGGATCCAATTGAAATTCCTTGATTATGGCGTGTCTATTTTGTTTTCGTTTGGACAGATGTGTAGTATCGAAATTTTCGGGGATATGTTGGTCTGTGGCAGGGTTCCAGCTTTCTTGATCCAACCCATTAACAATCCCCGAGACCACTTTTTTCCTAGTTTGCAATAATTTTTCAAGGCCGCAGCCATACTCCGGCGTCAACATCTCTTCGGCATAGGTTGGTGAAACCGTTGAAATGCGGTCAGCCGTTTGTAATCCCAGGGGAAGCGGAAATTTCCTACCCCAACCAGGGACACGAGGATATCGGCTGGGGGATATCCCAAATGCATCAAAGGCTGCATCAGTACCTGCCCCCATGAAAGGGAGGTTGTGAACAGTGAGAATCGACCGTATGTCCTTAAAGAAAGAATCTGATGATCTTCTCTTTTTTAGGTTATAAACCGCCAGCGCTGTGTGCCAGTCATTGGCATGTAAAATGTCTGGACGCCACTTCAGTTCTTTTATGAGCGGTAAAATAGCCATTGAGAAAAATGTGTATTTATAGCCATCAATGTTTGCATCTGAACTATAAACTAAAGGTGCATCATCAATTGGTTTGCCTGCGATCAAGTATGTGGGAATCTCATTGATCATGGTGTAGAAAATATTTGCATTGATGGGTTCATCTTTTGTGGGGATGTTAAAGGAAAAGAGGAATTTGGGGTCAGATATTTTCTTGCGAAGCACTATGTGAAACGGCAGTACAAGCCGGATATCAACTGTATGCCCACCGTTATCCTCGGGAGATAAAGATTTAAGAGCATAGGGCAATGAGCCTGCGACATCTCCCAGTCCGCCCACTTTCACGAGTGGGGCAACTTCAGCTGCGACGAACAACACTTTTATCTGTTTGGACATTTTTATTCCTGCTTTTCTCGAAGACTTTTTATGTGATTGATCAACCCGTTTGTAGAGGAATCGTGACTCTTAACTTTTTCTTTTCCGGATAATTCTGGCAAAATCTTTTTCGCTAAAACCTTGCCGAGCTCAACCCCCATTTGATCATAGGAATTAATATTCCAGATGATCCCCTGAGTAAAAATCTTATGTTCGTATAACGCTATGAGTGATCCAAGAACTTCAGGAGTCAATTTTTTATAGAGGAAGGAATTCGTGGGGTGGTTTCCCGGGAATGTTTTTGCAGCTGTCAGAAGCTCTAAGTATTCACCATCATACCCTTCTTTGATCAATTCAGAGCGTACTTCTCTTGCTGTCTTTCCTTTCATCAGGGCTTCAGTTTGGGCAAGAAAATTTGACAGCAAGATGGGATGGTGGTCACCCCTGGGGTTGTGGCTTTCAACGGCAGCTAAGAAATCACAGGGGATTAGTTTTGTTCCCTGATGGATGAGCTGGTAGAAGGCGTGCTGTCCATTTGTGCCCGGTTGGCCCCAGAGGATGGGTCCTGTTGAATAGTCGACCCGATCCCCCTGGCGTGTGACCGATTTCCCGTTGCTTTCCATATCACCTTGTTGAAAGTAAGCCGGAAAATAGACCATGTATTGGTCATACGGCAAGATTGCATACGATTGTGCGTCCATGAAATTGTTGTACCAGATACCTAAAAGAGCCATGATCACAGGAATATTGCTTTCATAGGGGGTTGTACGGAAGTGTTGATCGACTTTGTGTGCGCCCATTAAGAGGGATTCAAAGTTTTCCATGCCAAGGTAGAGAGCGATCGAAAGGCCGACAGCTGACCAAAGCGAGTAGCGACCTCCTACCCAATCCCAAAAGGTAAACATATTTTCTAAATCAATGCCAAATTCAGACACCATTGCTAGGTTTGTGGACATGGCAACAAAGTGTTTTGAGATGGCTGCTTCGTCTCTGGCGATTTCTAAGAACCACCGACGGGCTGTGTGGGCGTTTGTCATTGTCTCCTGAGTTGTAAAGGTCTTAGAAGCCACCAGAAATAGTGTCGTTGCAGGATACAATGGTTTTAGAGTCTCAACGATATCCGTGCTGTCAACATTGGATACAAAATGAACGTGTAAACCTTTCTTGCCATACGGTTTCAGGGCTTCGCACACCATCTTTGGTCCAAGGTCAGAGCCACCAATTCCAATATTGACGACATCCCTGATCGGTTTTCCGGTATAGCCTTTCCAGGCACCCGATCGTACCGCATTACTGAATTGGCGTATTTTCTCAAGTACACGGTTTACTTCCGGCATGACATCCTGACCATCAACCAGAATGGGTGTATTTGAGCGATTGCGCAGTGCGACATGTAATACAGATCGTCCCTCGGTGATATTTATTTTCTCACCACAGAACATTGATTCAATGTTCTCTTTGAGGTTGGATTGTCGGGCCAAGTCAATCAGGAGGGAGATTGTTTTATCTGTAATGCGATTCTTAGAGAAATCGAACAGGATATCATTAAAGGAAATTGAAAATTTTGAGAATCGCTGTGGGTCTTGCGTAAAGAGTCCCCGCATATGTTCATTAACAATCTCTTGTTGGTGATTTTCGAGGGCTAACCAGGCTTTTGAGGTTTTGAGGAAGGACATGGGAAAAATCCTTTTTCTTATGATTTTTCTTAATTTTACTACCGAGTTATCAGATAAAAGCATTTTGATTAAGGGAAAGTGGTAATTCTAATAAGATTATTAAGCTGTTCATTAAATCTAAGAATATCAATGATGCTAACAATGAATCGTTTTTCAATATTTCGTGAAAAATTATTGCGAATAAATGAAGAACAAACTATCCCAAAGAGATAGGGAAATAGAAATCATGACCTCATCGGGTATATTTAAGGTTAATGGTGTAAGCCTTTTTTTTGTGTTGATACAGGTGTGTATTATGGAATGGTTGATGGAATATTATCCTTTATTAATATATGCTGCCATGTTCGGTGGATTGAAGATCAGCGAACGGGCAGTTTTGATCCGCCCGGAGAATCACATCCGAAAGGGCTGGAATGACTGGACAGTATGGTTGATCCTTGTTCCCTTATGGCTGGTTTTGGTTGGGCCAATTTTGGAATTTTTGTTTTTGGGCTTTCGTCCCGATATTTGGGAGATGGCTTTGGGTGGTTTCCTTTTTACTGCAGCCGGGTTCTTTTCTATCAAAGGATATTGGGACCTCGAGCATGGTTTTACAAAAGCTGTCGAGATCGAAAATACCAGCCTTGTTGTCACCGGGTTGTACAACATCATCCGGCACCCAATTTCTTTAGGCAATATTTTATTTTGTGCTGCCTGTCCATTATTTTTAGCAGCTGGACCATCATGGATACCCTCGCTGGTAGCAATCCTTGGTATTATGCTGCGCATCTCTATTGAAGAGAGTTTTATTCAACAGCATATTCCAGATTATGAGTCCTATAAAGAACATACCTGGGCACTTATCCCATTTATTTTCTGACGCTGTCATGTTGGACGATGTTCGCAGGGCACAAGATTTAACTCACAAAAATTTTTACCTTATGTAAACCAAGCATTGAGAGTATATTCCCCGACTTCAATCAAACGATTTTTTAAACATCCTCTATTCTTAAGATTTTATTTGCCATCCTTTTTTTAGTCGCATGGGGAGTTCGCATCCCTGTACTGATTTTGTATGGCCATGAGCTGTCAGAAGGTTATGGATTGGTTGGGTTGGTTGTTGCGGGAGCTGGGTTTGGTACTTTGTTCATGGACCGTATCGGGCGTAAATTTACGATCGTACCCAGTTTTGTGATCATAGGCGTGGGACTGGCGCTGCTTCCACTGACAGGTGGATATGGAAGTTTGCTGCTTGTGGTAAGCTTGATTGGTTTTGGACACGGCTTGGGGTCGGGGCTATGTTAGTGCTTGGATCAGATATGTCTCCGGAAAATGGCCGCAGTGCTTACCTGAGTGCCTGGTCATTGATTTGTGATGCAGGCAGCAGTAGTGGTCCTTTGATTGTTGGATGGGTATCCGAAACCATTGCATTACCCTTTGCTGCCCTGGTGATTGCTGGGGCCGGTCTTCTGGCAGGGAGCGTATTTGGTTTTCTTGTACCAGATACCTTGAAGCAAAATCTTGATAATTTAGTGGATGGCGCTCCTTGAGGATGCTAAGGTTTATTGTTTATCCATCAACGGTCATCAAAAGTTTGAATTGTAGGGTTTGTAAAA
>CAYTXE010000067.1:0-12683 GCA_964441045.1 uncultured Candidatus Brevefilum sp. | reverse complement strand
TTTCAGGAGAGTTTCTGTCAGCCCCCTTACGGGGCTTCCGTTTCACTTCAGGGCGAGCGGATTTACCTGTCCTGAAGCGCTAGCGGTAGGAAACCGCCGACCTTCGCGCAGCACGCCTTATTGCCCCCTCTTTTACTCATCGGGGGGTCCATTTCATTTCAGTGCAGGACCCGAACCCATAATTTAAGAAGGACTCCCTTCCTCTATAAGAGTCTCATCAGTCGGGGCGAGCGGATTTGAACCGCTGACCTCACGGACCCGAACCGTGCGCTCTATCCGGGCTGAGCCACGCCCCGAAGGTATCATAGTTACTTCCCTCATCAAACTATGTGGTCTCGGGTGTAATACAGACCACATAACTAAGAGGTCGTTGATACTTGAATTAACAGAAATTATTATACCCGAAAACCTAATGAAATTATTTGATGTATATAGCTTGGGAAATTAACTTGATAAATAAAATACTAAATCTTAAAAATATGTAAGAACTAATGACGTTGAATGTTTCCACAATTAGGGCATTGACCTTTATATCACTTGTTAGGTATGGAAATCTTCTTACACTGGCTGCATTTCACTGATAATCCTTATGAGTTTTATCACCCTACAATTATATCAAGAGAGCGGCAAGGGTAAACAACAATATAAGAACATCACCTCATCTACGGAACATTCGGTGTTTCCCATCTATCTATCCGAATTCATGATTAGATTCATGTATAATGATGCAGAGGAGTCCACGATTTCATTATGTCCTTACCCGAAATCATCCTGACAACAATTCCATTTCTATTCTTCGCAGTTTGGGTTTCCTTCAGCATCCTGTCCTTGAAGGAAAAGCATCATCGGGCAGCGCGCCTGGCGGGGGTATTTTCCCTGGGAAGTCTGCTTTTGGGTATGGTATTTTTGCTATCTCCTATCAACATGCAATGGGTTCTTACAGGTATAGTCGGGCTTGGTGTGCTTCTTCTGATAATCTTTATCATTTGGCCGGTGAAGCAGCACATCACCCCCTCACCTAAGCCAACCAAGCGTGTCGATGAACGAACGATCATGTTCGCCCGTGCCCTGCTGCAGCCAGGAACCCCCGAATTCGAAGCATATTACGCTGCACACCCGGAACACAAAGCAGTTGATGATGCCTTCCGTCATAACCCGGGTCTGCTTGCACACGATGCTGCATTTTATCACCCACTGCCGGGGTCTTCTTCTGAAGGCAGCTTTTTCCTGACTGAAGCGCTTCGAGATGCCGTTGACGGGCTGGTCTCCCCCCACAAAACCACCCGATCACCGGAGCAGATGACAAACTTCATCAAGCACCTGACCATCTACTACGGTGCCCATGATGTCGGCGTTTGTATCCTGCAGCCGTATCATGTCTATACGAACATCGGTCGCGGGACAGGCAAATACGGCGCGCCGATCACGCTGGATCATCAATTCGCGATTGCATTCACGGTGGAAATGGCACATGAGATGATCAATGCTGGACCCCGGATGCCATCCGTGATGGAATCCGCCCAGCAGTACGCTGAAGCTGGAACAATTGCTGTGATCCTTGCAGCCGCTATCCGTGACCTGGGCTATCCAGCCCGCGCCCATATCGATGGGAATTATCGTGTGATCGCGCCACTGGTCGCCAAAGATGCCGGCCTGGGGGAGATCGGGCGCATGGGACTGCTCATTTCACCGAGATTGGGTCCCCGGGTGCGAATTGCGGTTGTCACGACCGATCTACCACTGATCCCCGATACACCCACCTGGGACCCCACTGTGATCGATTTCTGTATCAATTGTGATAAATGTGCCGCGGTGTGTCCCACAGGAGCTATTCCCTTCGGTGAACGGCAAACCTACTCAGACGATACTCTGCGCTGGAAAATTGATCCTGAACGCTGCTACACCTACTGGACAAAGATTGGAACGGACTGCGGCCGCTGTATGGCTGTCTGTCCCTATGCCCACGCTGATAATTTCATGCACAACATCATCCGATTTGGTGTTAAACACTCTGTGACCTTCCGTCGCTGGGGCTGCAAGCTGGATGATCTGTTCTACGGGAAAAAACCAGTTCCTCACCCACCTCCCGATTGGATAAAACAGAAAAATTCTCCTTAGTGGATTCTTTTACAGGTCATTGATCTACAAACTGTTATTCAGGATTTCTTTAAGTCCCCCTGCAAATCCTTAAAAAAATTGCGACGATATCGTCATTATCCGTCTCAATTAAACAATCATTCCTCTGAGTCACACAAAAACTAATTTAGTGCGATTAATTATTTTTGTTGACCTTTTCCACCCAATCATCCAATGCTTCCCCACTTAAGAATCCCTCTGCCGCCCCTTTCTCTCCGACTTTATACGATGCAAAGACCATCGCCCTGCGCAAAGAATCGTAAGGATTATGTGTTCGCAGAAAGCCGTCCAGGAAAGCTGAGAAAAGTGCGTCACCTGCACCGATTGTGTTAACGACCGGGCGTGTATAGACAGCAGGGAATCTCTCGAGAAAATGATCTTTCCGAACCGCCAGAAGGGCTCCTTTCTCTCCCAATACAATCACCAGGACCTCAAAGGGATATTTATCCATCAGTATTTGGGCAACATTCTCCGGTGAATCCAGCAGGGATTCATCACTTAGAAAAAGGATATCCGCAGCCGCCATGTAATCCAAATCAAATTCATTGTCAAGATCAGCAAGGGCATGCACATCTGTGGCAATTACTGTACCTGCTTCTTGTGCAGCCTTCAGAATCGGCCGGGCAAAGTTGATATTGCAGATGACAGCTAGATCGCACCCACTTAATGCCTTCTCTGCAATGCTTGTCGGATACATCTGACTCTGCATATCCTTCAAATCCACATGAATCTGCCGTCGTCCACTTGGTTCATACAGGATTATGGATTGAGCTGTCGCGCGGGAACGGTCCAGCACCAGATCATCAGCAATCCCCTCAACACCGAGTGCTTTGCGGACCAGGAGCCCATTGTCATCCCGCCCGATCAGTGTCGCAAAATCCACCTGGTTTCCCAACTTTGTCAGGGCTGAAGCAAGATTGAATCCAACACCTGAGACCGTTGTCTGAACGCCAAAAAAAGGATAACGCACTGGGAAGTACATCAGCGGGAAGCCATCGATCGCCAGGGTTGTTTCAAGGTTGATCAACCCGCAAACAAAGATCTGGCTCATTGAGATTAGCGCGGCCCCCGTCGCCCAAACTGGCGCTCTAACAAGTCGGCTGAGAGGTGGATCATGGTTGGGCGTCCATGCGGGCAGGTGCGTGGCGATTGACATTTCTCTAAGCCCCGCAGCAATGCTTCTTGTTCCTCTACTGACAGGATCTGCCCCCCTTTCACTGCCATTCGCTTGCAGATCCGCGCAGTGAGTTTCGCTTCAATCGCTGAAGCCAGCGGCGTTTCATCTCCCTCGAAATCCTCCACGACCACATTCAAAGCTGCTTCCGGGTCACCACCAACAATCAAGGCAGGGATCGCCCTGACAGTAAAGGTGTTGGGCCCAAAAGGTTCCACATTAAATCCCAGCTTCTCAAGCACAGGAAGCTGTTCTTCCAATAGTTGGGCTTTGTCTGGAGGCAGGACAACATTGACCGGTTCCAACAAGGATTGTGCCGGGACATGAGCCTGCGCCTGCTGTTTCATTAACCGCTCGAAAAGAACCCGCTCATGTGCGGCGTGCTGGTCAATGAGATACAGTCCATCTGGACCTTCTGCCACCAGGTAGGTAGCCGCCACCTGTCCGATCAAACGCAGCAGGGGCAGCCCTTCCATCTCCAAAGTGCCGGTGTGGACGTGAAGGCGGAGTCCTTCTACTTGTTGAGGTGAGGCTTCATCAGTTCTGATCTCAGCAGCCATTTTCCAGGCTGGATCTTCAACCTTTTGCCTTTGCGATCCCCATAGTTGCCTTAGTCCCAGATCGGGTACAGGTGAATAGGCTAAAAGCGCTCGCCGCACTGCCCTTTGAGCACGGGAGAAGACCAGGTTACCCTCCATGAAGCGCACCTCTGCTTTCGCAGGATGCACGTTGACATCCACAGCTTCAGAGGGCATATCCAGAAAAAGCACAGCAATCGGGAAACGCCCTACCATCAGCATGGTATGGTACGCTTTGACGACCGCAGCAGCCACCGATGTATCCTTCACCCAGCGTCCATTCACAAAGATGGTAATCTCCCGCCGATTTGAACGCGTCAGGGAAATCGGGCTGATGAAGCCATGGATGCGATACTGATCTTCCTTGAAATCGACTGCCAGCATTTGCTTTGCAATTTCAACCCCATACAGGCTGGAAAGGACCTCGCGACGGTCACCGTTGCCGCTGGTCTGCAACGATGATTTCTCATCTTCCATAAGCTGCCAGCGGACTTCAGGGTAAGCCAGAGCATATCGGGTAACAAGCGCTTCAATGTGGCGTCTTTCTGTTATGTCAGTTTTCAGGAATTTTAGTCGGGCAGGCACATTGAAAAACAGGTCCTGAACAGAAACACGAGTGCCTGGTGGGATACCTACATCGGTTAATTTCCCCATCTTACCGCCCTCAACGTTCAAACGTGCTCCGGTCATGGCATCTGACCGGCGCGATTCGATCATCATGCGCGATACTGATCCAATCGAAGCTAAAGCCTCTCCGCGAAAACCCAATGTTTTAATGCGAAAGAGATCTTCTGCCCGGGCGAGCTTGCTGGTGGCATGGCGTGAAACAGCCAGGCCTAACTCTTCCCGGGGGATACCCAAACCATTATCCACTACAGAAATTAAGCGCTTTCCTGCTCCCAGGATCTCGATGCTGATCGCATCACATTTTGCATCAAGCGCGTTTTCAATCAGCTCCTTAACCACAGAAGCTGGGCGCTCAATCACCTCACCAGCGGCAATTTGGGATGCGATATGGTCTGGCAATATCCGAATGGGCATAGATTCTCCGCTTGAATTATAACCCACATACAACATGGATTATTCAACGATTAAATATAAAATTTTCCAATTCTTTGGCCAGTACATTTACCTCTCTCTCCTTCCTAGACAAGCAGCTTTTTTCGAACGGCCATTTACTTTCAACTGCTACGCTTCACTGGATTCCGGATGTGGACAGGCATTGGAAATTGTGACAATCATCACTACATCTCCGTGTGTCGAAGCAGCAGAGAACACCTTGTGTAAACCTGCCCACAACATATTTTCATTGCCTAAAATTAATGTGCTCATTGATCCCGGGATCACAGTCAAATCAAAACCTTCCAATATCTCCAGGGTTTCATTAATCGTAGGTAAGAGTGAGGGTTGACGCAATGGATAAACACTCAACTGGGCTGATAGATCTGCTTGTTCATCCACTACTTCATCCATTAGTATATTTTCCAACGAATCCAGTTGTTCAATAATTTCGAAGCCAATACCCTTTTCCGTACAGAGATGCTTTATTTGGGCTAACTTAGTGATTAAAGCACTTCTTTTGGGCCAATCCCGATCATTATCCGGCATCTGCTACCTCCTTTTCGAAGATAATTTGACACTTAAACCAATAAACCCACCCCATGGTAATTTTGAGGTTCCTGGAAAGAAGGGCCAAAGGGCTGTTTTATATGTGATGTCATCTTGTTCTGATGTAAAACCGGATACTAATCGAATTAATTCCCTCGGCGTGTATAGTTTTGCCACACTCCAAATCGGCCCATCTTTTTGTCGATAACGCCACCCGAGAAGGCTGTGCTTGTTAATCACACCCAAGATCAAGCCCTGACGGGCAACGCGAAAGGCCTCGGATAAAGCCTGGATTGGTTCTGAGATGAATTCCAGTGTGGTGATCATGACGATGAGATCAAAAGATTGGGAAGGAAATGGCAAAGCCATCGTATCCCCTTGAATGCAAGTCAAACGATGATTTCGATTTGCTTCCCAGATCATGACGCGTGAAATGTCTAAAGCATAAATCTCATAACCCAACCCCTCCATCCAATGGCTGAAATAGCCTGTACCACTACCCACTTCAAGGATGGATCGCGCGCGATCATACCTGCTCAACAAATACTTGATAAGCGATTTTTCTTGACTTGCCGCCTTTTCACCTTCCGTAAAGTACCAGGTTTCATAATTCGCGGCAATATTCGGATTTTCAAACGGCAGATTGGATGTCAAGGTAATCAATCTTAAAGATTTATTCAGGCAAAAGTTCTTTGTCTGAGTGAAAGGATACGTTCATTCAATATTTTGATGATATATTCTTGAAGAAGAAGGCCAAGTTGAGGATCTTTCTGGATTAGATCGCGTAATTCATCTGTTTTGATCTCCAAAACCTCAACATCCGACAGGCACTTCTCTGTGGCAGTGTAAGTATAGGGTGGTACGATAGCAGCACAACCCACAACTTCTTCACTGGAAACGGTATCCACCCGATGTGCACCTGTTTCAGCGTGTTCATATAAGACTTCCACATCACCTTCGATCAGTAAATACAAGAAATCTCCCGGGTCATCTTGTTTAAAGAGGACATAACCTTTTGAGTAGCACACGGAATTACTGATCTGTGCAATCGCATTTATCTGTTCATCAGACAAAGTATGAAAACAAGCAAAACTTCGTAACAATTTAGGATCAGTCGACATAATTTACCTCCAATGTTGATTCTTTTGTCCAAAATATGGCAAATAAGTTGATAGTCTTTCCTTTTACACCCTAAATATATACCATTTAGCTCTCCTCTACAATTTTGAAACAAGTGGTATGACACGTTTCCGAGTTTTATCAGCGATTCCCTTAAGTTCCTGCAGAACTTCCTGGGAAAATGGCGCTTCAACTTCCTCAGCAAGAAATTTCACAGCTTTCATATGTTTTACTTGTAAATACAGCTTTTTAGTCTTGCGATCTCCGCGAATCATAATCAGGTTATCAACGATAGATTCAAGTTCTGCGATTTCTTTCCCTTTAGCCGTGGTACTGGTAGAAAATAAATATGAATGTTTGAATGCTTTTTGAATTGTTGATTTCATTTTTTTAAGAATTTTTACACCATAAGTGGGTGAAAACAAAAGCAAATTCAACGCTGATCCATACACCAAAATACCTGGGCCTTCATCTGGTACCATTTCATATGCTTGTTCCAACGCCTGATCCCATATCTCTGGTTTTACAACATTGGCTTTAAAATGCCGACCTTTTTTGGGATTTTGAAAACTCTCTAGGTTAGCATCAAGCTCAATAAAGACTGTTTTATTAACATAATTATCGATGTCCAATTGGGTGACTATTTTTAAACTCGTTTTAATAAAACTATGATCAGGATATTGTAAGGACATGAAAACCACACTACCACCCTGCCTTAACCAATCTGCAGCGATAAAATTCCCGATAAGTGGTTTACCCGATCCCCCCGGGCCGGACAGTAGTGTTGAGCTGGGAATAGGCAAACCTTCAGGCAATAATCGATCAAACCAATCTACTGAAATTTTTAAGGTTTGCATGAGAAACCTTCACCACCTTTCTTTCCTTTACCATAATTAGAATACACTTGGCAATTTGTCTGACGCCATCATGTCTTCTTTCTACGATTCGTTCAAACCACTCAATCCATTTCTCCCGATGGGTCGAGGATAGTGACAATTTTCATATCACACGCCCCATCCAAATAATCTAGCAAACTGATAAATACCCACGCCAGCTAACAATGAAATAAATAGGAGAAGGGCTACGCTGAAAAGTGTAAATTTCCAAGAGTTTGTTTCCTGCTTGATAACCGCCATCGTCGCCACACAAGGGATGAACAACATCTGTATAACCATAAAAGACAGTGCTGCAGCAGGTGTGATCGTTGAAGCGATACGCAGTGGTAGAGTTACGGATTGTTCTCTCATACTAAAAAGGACACCCAATGTCGCAATTGTATTTTCTTTGGCAATGAAGCTCGAGAACAAGGCGACGATTATACGCCAATCCGTCAACCCCATCAGGCGTCCAAATGGTTCCAGCCAGCGCCCGAAACTTGCAATGAAACTTGAATGGATATTTCCATTGGGCAGCCATGATAATGCCCAGATAATGGTAGAAAAAACAACAATAAGTCCGCCTGCTTTCTTAATAAAAGCCAAGGTATTATGCCAAACATACAATCCAATCGTGCGCGTATTTGGTAAATGATACAGCGGGATTTCCATAATAAAAGGACTTTGTACTCCTTTAAAAATGAAGTGATTTGTGGCAACCCCCAGCAACACCAAGATCGCGATGTTAAGGATCACCAACAGCCATGTGACCAATGCTGCATGATAATCAAAGAAGGCAGGGGCAAGAAAAGCAATAACAGCCATTCTTGCCGTACAGGGTACAAGGGGGATTAACAAGATTGTCAACCATTTAGCATGTTTTTCTTCGATAATGCGGGTACCCATCACCGCTGGGACATTACATCCAAATCCAATAAACATAGATAAAAATGAACGGCCATGCAAGCCCATCAAGTGCATCAAGTGATCCATCACAAAAGCCGCCCTGGCAAGGTAACCCACATCTTCCAAAAAACCAAGGATAGTAAAAAACAAAATTAATATTGGAACAAAGGTCATTACCGTACCAGCACCCCCAATGAGTCCATCGACGATCAAACCCGAGAACCACGCTGGTGAATCCGATAATAAATCTGCGACCCAGTTGGCTGAGGATAAGACAACACGCACCTGTAACCAATCAACGATCGGAGAAGCAATGCGATACGTTAGGAAAAAGACCAGCCCAAATACTGCCAAGAGCACCAGGATTCCCCAAAAAGGATGCGTCGCAAACCTATCAATGCGATCTGTCAGTGCAATTGAGCCACGTTGCGGGCGGAACATCCCCACCCGTACCATACGCTCAATCCACCCATACCGACCACTGGTAATTTCCAATATCGCATCCTCATGCTGGAGCAATATCGGTTGGATTTGATCCCAAATTCCGGGATGCTCCTGCTGTACCATTTCGAGCATTTCACGATCACCTTCTAGGATCTTTAACGACACCCAATAGGGTGAATAATTCAGATGAATATGGCCTTCAATCAGCGCCTGGATTTCCTTTAATACACAGTAATATTTAGGACTTAACTTGGGTCGATTGGGCGTAAATTGATGTGGATTGTCAGCTAAGTCTAAAGCAGCTTTCATCAATGCCTTAAGTCCCTTATTTTTCGTCGCGACCAGTGGTACTACTGGCACTCCTAAGGCGGCTTGCATGACATTGACGTCAATATCAAAACCCTGTTGCTCAGCCACATCCATCATATTTAAACCGATGACAAAAGGCACATCAAGCGCCAAAACTTCTGTTACCAGGTAAAGATTTCGTTCCAAGGACGACGCATTCACTATGACCACCACCATATCGGGCTGTTCATGGATGATAAAATCACGTGCAACCCGCTCTTCTTCGGAGTTTGCCGTAAGGCTGTAAATACCTGGCAGATCCACCAGGTTGATATCTGCATCTTCCAAGTGCAGCCTGCCAAACTTGAGTTCAACGGTTTTCCCCGGCCAGTTGCCAACATGCTGGTTTAACCCCGTCAGCATATTAAATACCGTTGATTTTCCCACGTTGGGTTGACCGAGTAAGGCAATCGTCATCTTCTGATTTGCACACATTATCAACCTTATCTGATCATTAAATAATCTTATTCTGAATTTACTTCTTCAACCAAAACTTTACGTGCTTCTCCTCTTCCAAGGGCAATCCGTGAATTTCGGATTAAAACAATCACCGGGCCAAAACCAGGATTCTGTTGAACGGCCACCTCCACACCCTTAGTGAATCCCAAAACAAGCAAACGATTACTGAGTGCCTGTCCCCCGGTGAAATGATGCACGATCGCCTTGCAGCCCTTCTTTATTTGCGTCAGAGGTTGGTATGGTCCTGCCATTGATATACTCCTAGTGAAGTCTCATCCTTGATTCAATTGGGCTTATCTGGTTCAAATTCGACCCACATTCGTGCCAGCTCATCAGCTTCAGGCTGCACATCCTGAAAAATAGTCAACTCGCCCTCACGCAGCACCCGCACACCCTCTCCCAGGTGCACATCACCGATATCAGCGAAGCGAATGCCTGCCTGGTCTAAAGCTCCCTTTGCATCCGCAAGCTTCTCCTCGGGAACAGCTGCCACCAATGTGCCAGAAGAAATCATCTTTAAGGGATCAAAGCCGAATGCTGTTGCAAAACGCGCCGCGACTGTTGGAATTGGGATCCGCTCATAAGCTACTGTTATCCCCACCCCGGATAACATCGCTAACTCCAGTAAAGTTTCCAGCAGGCCGCCGCGGGTCACATCGTGCATGGCGGATGCGCCATGTTTTGCCAGCAGAAGTGATTCCTGTATGACGCTGACCTGGTTCATCAGTTGTTTCGCTTTGTCCAGATCTTTATCACTCAAGCCTAACACACGCGCCACACTGGCAAAATCGCAGGCTAAGATCGCTGTCCCTTCCAAGGCGATACCCTTGGTGATCAAGATATGATCACCAAGCTTGGCGCCACGAGTGAGCACCGGCGGCTGATCACCTAAGGTGCCCAGGGCTGTGACCGCCACCAAAGGCCTGGACAGACTGGCAGAATACCCCGTATGACCACCAATGATCGACACACCGACCTCCCCCGCCGCCTTCGCCGCATCACCCATGATATGCGTCAATAAAGCTTTATCTTCCTTGTGTGGGACGAGCACTAACAGCTGAATCCAACGTGGCGGTGCACCGCTGGTAGCGATATCGTTACAAGCCACATGCACAGCCAGCCAACCGATGTTCTTAACCGCGCCAACGATTGGGTCAAGATGAGAAGCCAGTAAACCTGATCCAACACGAGTAAGCGCTACATCCTCCCCAAAGGATGACCCCATGATCACATCGGGGTCATCCGATTTAAAATATGGGTACACACATTGATTGAGAACATCCAGTGAAAATTTAGACATCAAAAACCTTTCCTAACAGGTTGATTCACGCTTAAGCCTTACGTTTTGCTCTGGGCATAATAGGCTCCAGAAGCGCTCCAAAAGCGTTCTCCCGCCCGGATAACAGTCTGCGCCCTCCCGCTCTCAGCCAGCTTTTGAAGCGTTTCCCGCACATTATCTGGTGACCACTGGTTCAGAGCTTCCACAAGTTGTGATTCTTTCATCGGGTGACGAGTGATGATCCCTGTAATCGCTTTGATCAAATCCTCATCAAAGCTGAGATCAAAGACACCCTGTGCTGGCAGGATAATTCTGGCTGTCTCACCCAGAATCTTATGCGCCCTTTGAAGGCCCGCTTCATCCGGCGGTCTCACCCAGGCTTCTGCAGGTGGGCGTGTGGGTTGAAGCACATGCACCTCATCAGGCTGGATCTTTTCCATCCACTCAGCGATTTCACGCAGCGCACTTTCCGTATCATTCACACCTCCAATGAGCATGACCTCGATCCACAATTTCTTTTGATAGGCTTTGCGAAAAGCAATCAACCCATTCGTCAACCGTTCAAAGGTCAAGGATGGATGCGGTCGGTTGATCCTGCGGTAGAGAACCGCGTTACCTGCATCCAATGATGGCATGACAGCATCCGCTGCCTGCAGCTCATAGCGGACTTCAGGCATATATAAGAGCGATCCATTGGTGATGACAGCCACTGGCAAATCGGTCATCGCTTTGACGCCCTGGATCATCTCACCCAAACCAGCGTGAAGCGTTGTTTCTCCTGATCCGACAAAGGTCACCCAATCGATCTCGCCGGGAGCATGCGCTTCCAATGCCTTTCGGACTTCGGACAAGATTTCTAAAACACCAAAATTGTAACGGCGTTCAATTCTGAGCGGCCTGGTGCGTCCAAGCTGGCAGTAAACACAGTTCCAGTTGCAGGTTTTCAGCGGGACTGGATCGATCCCCAGGGATTGCCCAAGACGTCGTGAGGGCACTGGTCCAAAAACTCGTTTGATCATCGATGCATCCTTTCTATTATGCTCGTTCCCCAAACAGTTTGGTACCAACCCGGATCATATTGGCACCCTCTTCAATCGCAATTGGATAGCTGTTGCTCATACCCATCGATAAATACATCATTTCAACATTCGGCAGTGCCAAGGCTTTAACTCGTTCAAAGGCTTTTCGGGTCAACTTAAAATAAGGTCGGCTTTCTTCTGGCTCCCCAAAACGAGGACCCATCGTCATGATCCCCTGAAGCCTGAGGTGCTTAAGACTGCTCACCTGTTCAGCCAGTGCATCCACATCTTCGGGCAGCACACCCGTTTTATTGGATTCCTCACCGCTGTTAATCTCAATCAACACGGGCAGCGTCCGCCCTACCAACTCGCAGCGGTGGTCCAAATACTTGGCCAGGTGCCAGGAATCAATCGTATGGCACATATCGAAGTAAGCAGCCACTAATTTTGCCTTATTGGTTTGAAGGTGCCCAATCATATGCCATTGAACTCGATCACCGACAGCCTCTATGATCGGCAGTGCTTCCTGAAGGTAATTATAGCCAATATGGGTTACCCCTGCTTCGATAACAGCTTCAACCTCCTCAAGCGACCTGGTTTTCGCTGCCGCGATCAGGATCACATCAGGGGGAAGCTGTGATTTGATTTTTTGAACTGAATCTGCAATATATGCGGTATTTGCATTCATAGTTATCCTTCTTTTTTCGTCAGCACAATGATAACCGCGACCAAAATACC
>CAYTXE010000066.1:0-12767 GCA_964441045.1 uncultured Candidatus Brevefilum sp. | reverse complement strand
TGACTATTGGACAAACATAATAATACCTTTGCTATTCTAAGACAGATTATACAGTTCGTTCAGAAATCAAACCAATTAATCGTCTATTCGCTCCATAGGCAATCAAAAGAACAAATTTATCACTCAAACGCTATCAGGTTTAACGGACATTTCCTGGGTTTTTCAGAAATTATCTCTTGTACTTCAATCCCCGGTCAACTGGTCACCCCATGTCGTGCTATCTGATTTCCTAATCACCTATCCACCATCTGTAACAAAAAACCCCCAACTTCTATCGTTGGGGGTTTTATTTAATTTACTTCCTACAAAGATCAGTCGTTCTTGACCTTTGCCTGAGCGGCGGCCAATCGGGCGACAGGCACGCGGAACGGCGAGCAGCTGACATAGTTATTGCCAACCAGGTGGCAAAACTCAATCGAGCTGGGTTCACCACCGTGTTCACCACAGATCCCAACTTCAAGTTCTGGACGAACTTTCCGGCCTTCGCTTACCGCAATATCCATCAGGCGGCCAACACCCTTGCGGTCCAAAACCTGGAAGGGGTTTTCCGGCAGGATGCCTTCATCGACGTAATTGATCAAGAAGTTACGCTCGGCATCATCCCGGCTGTAACCAAAGGTCATTTGGGTCAGGTCATTGGTACCGAAGGAGAAGAACTCGGCCACTTCTGCGATTTCAGTAGCTGTCAATGCTGCACGGGGGATCTCAATCATGGTGCCAAACTTATAAGAGAATTCAACACCCTTTTCTTCCATCACTGCTTTTGCAATTGATACAAGCTCAGGCTGCACGTGCTTGAGTTCGTTGATATGTCCTGTTAGCGGAATCATGATCTCTGGTTTGACATCAATGCCCTTGATAGCAGCATCACTGGCGGCTTCAAAGATCGCCCGAACTTGCATACGCATGATATCTGGATAAACAATACCCAATCGGATACCACGCAAGCCCATCATCGGGTTGCTTTCATGCAGTTTCTCAACTGCAGCGAGCACAGCCTCTTTCTCTTCCAAACCCTGTGTTTCACCCTTTGTGCGCATCTGGGTGACCTCAACCAGTAATTCCTCTTGTGAAGGGAGGAACTCGTGCAAAGGTGGGTCAATCAAGCGGATGATGACAGGATAACCATCCATCGCTTCAAATAAGCCATAAAAATCTGAACGTTGTAAGGGGAGTAGTTTTTCTAAAGCACCAAAATAAGCTACGGCAGCTTTCGATTCCTTGAGCTGCTGCTTTCCTTCTGCCAACTCGGTCTGAATCTCTTTGCGTGTTGCATCAGTCATCGTCCGACCATCAACTTTGCCGGTTTTGACGAAACCCTCCAATCGTTCAACATTGTTAATGAGGTTTTGGGCTTCTTCAGCGTTCATAATCATTTCCTGAACAACGGGCAGTCGCTCTTCTTCAAAGAACATATGCTCCGTACGGCACAAACCAATACCCTTTGCTCCAAATGAACGGGCACGACGTGCATCAGCTGGGTAATCAGCATTCGCCCACACTTGCAGTCGAGCAATATCATCTGCCCATTCCAACAGGGTCATCAATTCTTTTTGCTCCCCAATGTCTGGGGTTGTCAGCTCTAATTTTCCAACAAAAGCTTCACCAAAGCCCCCATCCAAAGAAATCCACTCACCTTCTTTGATCACCTTTCCGTTAGATGTCATCTGTCGTTTGTCAAGATCAATGACCACCATCGATGCACCGACGATACATGGCACACCGAATTGCCGTGCGACAACCGCGGCATGGGATGTGGCGCCACCCTCACTTGTTAGAATACCATTGGCTGCCAGCATACCGTGAACATCATCGGGCTTCGTGAAAGGCCTGACCATGATCACTTCCTGCCCCTCTTCTTCAGCCATACGTTCTGCTGTGTCAGCATCAAAGTAAACCTGTCCAACTGCGGCACCTGGGGAGGCATTCACACCTGTTGCAAGCAGTTTGTTCTCACGACGTGCAGCTTCTGTGGTTGCAGGGTCAAATTGGGGGTGCAGCATCTGGTTGACATGTTCCGGGTCAACGCGCATGATCGCAGTTTCTTTATCGATAAACCCATCATTCGCCATATCATAAGCGATCTTTATGGCAGCTTTGGCAGTACGCTTCCCGGTACGGGTCTGCAGCATCCAAAGCCTGCCATTTTCGATCGTGAACTCGACGTCCTGCATGTCCTTGTAATGATTTTCAAGTTTTTGCGTGATATCATGGAACTGTTCAAAAACTTCTGGTAATTCTTCTTGCATTTTTCGGATGGGTTTCGTGTTGCGAATTCCAGCTACAACATCCTCACCTTGGGCGTTCATCAGATAATCCCCATAAAGGATTCTCTCACCAGTTCCGGGGTCACGGGTAAAGGCAACGCCAGTACCTGAATTCCAGCCCATATTTCCAAACACCATTGTCACGATATTGACAGCAGTTCCCAAATCATCGGGAATATTCGCACGCTTGCGGTAGTCAATCGCGCGCTTGGCATTCCAGGAATTGAAAACCGCTTTGGTCGCCAACTCTAACTGTTTGACTGGATCTTGGGGAAAATCAAAGCCTTTTTCCTTCTTAACCACAGCTTTATATTTCTCAGTCAATTCCTTTAGATCATCATCAGTCAAATCGGTATCGCTTTCAGCACCTTTTTCTTCTTTAAGGCTGTCCAAAACTTTTTCAAAGGCTTCGTCCGGGATATCCAGGACAACTGAACCAAACATTTGGATCAAGCGGCGATAGGAGTCATACACAAAGCGCTCATTCTCTGTTAAAACAACCATACCTTTTGCGGTTTCATCGTTCAAACCAAGGTTCAGTACTGTGTCCATCATGCCGGGCATGGACATCATCGCACCAGATCGGCAGGATACAAGTAAAGGATTGGAAGGATCACCGAATTCTTTATCAGTCTGCTCTTCGACAACCTTCAACGCTGCTAATGCCTGGTCCCACATGCCTTCTGGGAAGGTGAAATCATCCTGGTATGCAATACAAGCTTCAGTGCTGATGGTGAAACCTGGGGGGACAGGTACACCAATACGTGTCATCTCGGCCAGATTGGCGCCCTTTCCACCCAGAAGGCGCCGAACGCCATCCCAACTGCCAGCGTATTCCTCTGCCTGTTCAACTTCTTTGAATAAATAAACCCATTTCTTTTCTGACATTCTTCCTCCAAATAGTTATTGTTTTATAACGCGATTAGCGTAAATTGTCATTCAAACATACCATTTTACCATGTCTAGGATTGATTCCCAAAACAATTTTCCATCACCAGGTTAATATTTTATTATTGCAAGCCGGTTCCCTCCATTTTAAGACAATTTTATGTTGCGTAAATTCAAAGTTTGAGCAGATCTTATCTGTAAAAACCCAAATCCGAATTTACCATCAGGACCAAATCGTAAAAATTGATTATCAATCCAAATCACCAACCCCATTTTCCCCCTGGGATACACCCTTGTCTTGAAAACATTCTTCCCATCAATCTCAAACTGTACCTTATCGGTATGCCAAACCAGGCGATATGTGTGCCATTCTGTAACCCTGATGGAAAGAGGACTGGCTTCTTCCTTCACGAACACCTTGGACATTCTCCTGATTAACCGTGCTGCAGCAGGCCATGCAAACAACGGCAAGATTGGGATAGCCAGCAAGGACATAAAAGATGGAATGAGGGGCGAAGAGAAAACCTTAACATGGAACCCGGCTGCAGGTTGATCCTCCCGTAATGAAAGGTAATTCTGGTAGGAACCATAAAAGAACCAGGCAGCATTCGGAAGAACGGGTAACACCCTGGACATACCACCAGCGCCAAGTCCTAAGTTAAATGGATCATTCCAAAAACCAAAACCCCATGTGCCAGGTAAATCTTCACCCGAAACACAAGCGTCCAGTTGGAAATTAATTGGTGTCTTATGTGGAAACTTTCCTCTTGGCAGGTGTATATAATCATCTATCTGTGCAAGGACATACCGCCCTTCTCGCATTTTTGGTATTTCAAGCCGCCAAACCTGGTTCGCCTTGGCAATAACCTTTCCTCCATTCAATTCCCGTTCCAACAAGACTTCAAGCATCATGACGCTCGAATATCAATATCGGTAAAATATATTGTTTGGTTTCATATCGGATGACACTCGATGAAAACCCTGCACTATTAATTTTGTCTGCCAGGCGCTGAATCAGGATCTCATCCCAATCACCCCATAACCACTTTGTCAACCACTTCTTAATTCCGGATTTAAATTGCCCTCCTAAGCCTAAAATCACCCAACGACCTGACGCGTCAAGGACACGATGAACTTCCTTGCAGGTTTTTTCATCAAAAATAAAGTTGGATGGAAAAGTCGAGAGAATGTTCTTAAACTTTTGTGCTGGAAAAGGAAGAGTCTCAGCTCGACCCTGAACTCGTTTGACTGCCATATCTCTACGCCTAAGTTTGCGACCTGTCACTCGCTGCATTTGTTCCGAAAGCTCCAGACCTGTCACATCCAAACCACATTCATTCATTTGAATCAACAGCGACCCGGTTCCAAAACCAATTTCCAGAATAGTGCCTGGCACGAAATACTGAAGGGCGTCCATACGCCATCGCGACCAGTAACCAAAGCTGACCAGCCATGCAACGCTATCGTAAGCCCAGGCATAGGAGTGATATAACAATTCGGCAGCCCATAAGTAGGCTTTCACAAACCAATTTCGAAAGAGCACTCTCAATTTTTTCATCCTTCCTTCATTTTAACACGGGGAGAGATGAACTCAGTATAATTATCACGAGGTAAAACAATGACATTTCAAATCAAAGCGATTCAAACTCAAGACCATTCTGAAATCTCAGAAACTGTCAAGAAACTTTGGGGGAATGAGATCATTGTTGTGCACGGTGAGATCTTCAACACATCAACGTTAGAAGGGCTGAAAGCCATCCTTGACGAACAAATCATCGGCTTTTTGCACTATCAAATCCGTAAAAAAGAATGTGAGATCCTTACGCTAGCAAGCTTAGAAGAAAGGCAAGGCGTTGGCAGTGCTTTGATTGACGCCGTTGAAATAATCGCTAGCGAACAAGGTTGCCGGATGCTCAGTGTGACCACCACCAATGACAACCTCCATGCACTCGGGTTCTATCAGCGGCGTGATTTTCACCTGGCAGCCCTTTATCCTGGAATTGTCAATGCATCGCGCAGGGTCAAACCGACCATTCCAGAGATAGGAGATAACAACATCCCCATCAGGGATGAACTCCACCTGAAAATTAACATTCCTTAAAATGAGTCCCTGGCCAAAGATGAAATATATTATTCGGAACCTTGTACTAACACTGCTACTAACGGTATTTCTGCCAGCATGTCTCCAAATTCAGCCCAACACAAGGCAGCCTGATGGGAACGATGTCAAAGCTGCCCCAGCAACCGAAACCATTATCACAAAAACCGAAATTGGATCACATTTAACACAATCTAATAGTCCTTTACTGTTCATCCAAACTGATTTCGATACGTACCAGATCATTGATGTAAAAAACAATCAACACATGCCTTTTGTTCCCCCTGGAGGGAATCAGCAGTATAACCTCAAAAATAACCTTTCTCCCAGTGGATCACTGATGCTCTTCCCCATCAACGATCAGGAGGTCATCGTTATGTCAATGGGCAGTAGTAAGGTGGTCAAAACTTTCAATTTCCTGGGCGATTCTGAAATCTTTTCACCTGAGTTAGCAGCAAAGGAAGCCCAAATAGTCTTCCCTAACCTGGATTTCACTGGAGAAGATTTAGAAGCTGCAGTCACGGAAGCCTTTATTGCTTCAAGGTTGAACTTCAAGTGGTATAAGAATGATCGCTTCCTTCTCGGAATAGAAGTTGGTGATGAAACCAGCACCTTTCTCCACCTTCATGACCTCCAATCTGGCGAAAGTGAATTGTTAGAAACTGAAGGTGGCATTATTGAAGATTACTGGGTCAGTCCGGATAATAAAAGAATCTTGCTCAAGAAAGGGTTTCTAATTGACCCCCTCCATTGGGAGGATGATCACTATTACCTCTTGGATCTTAAGGAAAAATCCATTGTCGCAATCCAAATGCCCGATGATGCGGACATGCCGTCAATATTCTGGTTCTCATCTGAGTATATTGGAATTATTCATCAATCTGAGATCGTGGGTGGTAAGAATTTTTCACTGCTTGATATCAACACTATGAAGTCCTCCCTGGTTGTCCCTGAAAGCTTTACAGGTCAAAATAACTCTGGGAAAAATCTTCTCACACTGCATCAAGATCGACAAACCCGGACAACCACTTTGAAAATACGGGGGCTTACTGGAGAAACCGTCGGTTCAAAGGAGATCGAAGGTATTTGTTATATCAGAGCAATCGTCAATGAACAAATTTGCCTTTTATCTTGTGAAACAGAAAGTTTTCTGTTTAATTTAGATACTTTTGCCCTTGATCCTTTTAATGAACCCATCCAAACAATCTCAATCGCACCTGATCGCAGTCAAATCCTTGTGATTAACCGCCAATATCAAACACACATATGTGAACCTGACCTGGCAGGATGTCAGAAACTTGTGTTAGATGGCAATCCGTTGGAAATTTTCTGGTTGCCAGATTCCTCAGGTTTCCTGTACCGCTCATCAAGCAGGCTTTATCATTATGACCTCGAATCCAACACATACAAAATTCTGCTATCATCAGATTTATTCAGCGACTATCGAAATTTAAATGCAGTCTGGGTAAACTTTTTTGACCCTGAACCTGCGAACTAATTTTTGCCCTTTCCCTCCATATCTCAATTCATACACACCCCTATTCTTATAAAACAGAAGTGCTTCTGCTTTGTAGCATACTGTATAATTATTAAGATAAATGACACATAACTTTGCCTTGGTCTTGCTTGCCTATTCTTGTAAAGGATCACCGAACCAATCGCAGGAGAAGATTATAAGGAAGCTTTGTACGGCAAGCAAGGACAAATTGATCTATAAAACATACTATATGCTGCTCACCGATTGAGGGAATCACCCGCCGATGATGATTTTTAATATATACTTAGAAGCAAGAGGAAACGATGAAAATATTAATTTTAGGCGGTAAAAATTTTCTAGGGATTGCCTTAGTTGAAGCAATGTTGGAAGCTGGTCACACACCGATGCTTTTCAACCGTGGACTGACAAATCCAGATTTATTTCCAAAAGTAAAGAATCTGATCGGTGATCGTGAACACGATCTTAATGCTCTAAAACGCAGGAAATGGGATGCTGTTATTGACACCAGCGGATTTGTCCCACGAATCGTCAAGAAAACAGCCAAAATGCTTTCAGGCAAATGCGGCAGCTACATTTTTATCTCATCCGTCTCGGTCTATCATGATTACACCACGCCGGATATTAGAGAAGATTATCCCTTAGGTCAATTAGAAGATCCTTCTCAAGAGGATTACTCCGGTGATGCCTATGGACCGCTCAAAGCTTTGTGCGAGTATGAAATCCAGCAGAATTTCGATGGAAAAGTATTGGCAATTCGTCCAGGTTTAATCGTGGGGCCGAATGACCCCACCGATCGCTTTGCGTATTGGCCTTGGCGGGTTTCATTAGGAGGGAAAGTTCTTGTACCTGCCCCGCCCAGCTCAAACCTCCAATTTATCGATGTTCGTGACCTGTCCGCATTTGTACTCAAGCTGATTGAGAAAGACACTGAAGGTGTTTTCAATGTCACTGGACCAAAAAGACCCACCACCTTTGGTGCGTTAATGGTTGCCTGTCGAGAAGCAGCATTATCGAATGCAAATTTTGTTTGGGTGGAGGAATCATTCTTACTGGAAGAAGGCGTAGTGCCCTGGACCGATCTGCCGCTATGGGTACCTTCCTCCGATCCCGCTTTCGCAGGTTTCTATACGATCAATATCGACAAAGCTCTTAAAGCTGGCCTGAGTTTGAGACCGCTCTCCAAAACGATAGGCGATACACTTGCCTGGTTAAAAACCAGACCTGATCATCAGAAATTTAACGCGGGGATGGAAATCTCAACAGAAACACAGCTATTAATGAAATACCAAAAACTCAAAGAAAATTAAAAGCCATAATAACCAGATCAGGTTAATATGTCTCCCAGTGCACATTTGATGGATCGTATTGCGTTCGTGCAGGCTTCTCCTGTGCTGGATAACCTATGTAGATCACATTTAATGGTTTGACGTGTTCTGGTAATTGCAGGACCTTCGAGATCCGTTTGGTGAAATTGTGAATGGGGTGAACACCCAGCCAAACCGTTCCTAATCCCAAACTGACTGCCGCCAGCAAGATATTTTCGGTGGCAGCGCTGCAATCCTGTACCCAGAATTGAGAAGTTAATGGACGCTTTATTAATGAAAGATTCCCACATACAACGATTGCCATGGGTGCGTTGTATTTTCCAAAGGTCATAGCCTCGCGGACCTTGCTCATCATTGAAGGGTCAGTAACCACCACAAATTCCCAGGGTTTACTATTCCTCGCTGATGGCGCTGCCATAGCAGCTTTCAACAGTACTTCTATTTTCTTCGATTCAACTGGTTTTTCCTGGTAATTTCGAATACTGCGACGGGCATAGATGGCGTCAATTGTGTTCATTCCATTAATCCTTTATGCTTTATTAATTTTTTCGAATTATTCAATCACATTTTGGAGATAAAAAATTAAATATCAAGATCAGATTAATTCATAAATTCGTGTGACCCTTTGATATTCGTTCTCAAACTGCCCCCCCTGAATGCCGGTTATTATCCAGTATGTGTTGAATAAATACTTTAGCTTCTTCCTGGGTGCTGACCTCCTCACATGCTTGCGCTTCTTTTAATGCCTTAATCAAATTGCCGATTTGTTTTCCTGGTTCCAATCCAAATTTTTCCTGAATATCATTACCATCCAATAGAGGTGTTGGAGATACTACAGTATGCTGTCCCTCCCACCAAGTAGATAACAACAACTTTGAGACTGCTAACTCATATTTCCATCTGGATCGAGAAAGTGTTTCACCGTAGGTAGCCAATGTGTCTGCTAAAGAAAACAAAACGACTGCGACACCCACATTTGATGTTTGGTTGAAGAAACGATGAATCGAGCGCCGTGATGGTAATCCTTCGCCATTCATCATCGTCAATAAACGCATATGATTCTGCACAAGTTTTCGCAACCATTCGGACTCTGCATTGCTTAACGTCATCCGTTTCGCTACATCCCAGGCCATTTCTACCCCAACCTGATCATGTCCATAAAAATGAGTGCGACCATCCTCTCCTGATGACAATGTCACGGGTTTGCCAATGTCGTGCAGCAAAGCACCCAGTAGGGCCAAGGCGCGTTTCGACCGTCCTGTAGTAACCTCTTCTTTAAAATAAGACTTAATTCCTAATGAAAAAGATCCTAAAACAGAAAATGCATCATCCACCCACCAATGTGCTGCGTTATCTACAATCTCACCAGCCTCCAAAGTGCTAAGCAAAAGATCAATCTGTTCAACGACTTTCAAGGTGTGCTCAAACAATGAGTAAATATGCGGTGGAGATGGTGGAATGGGGACCTGATCCAGCAGAGGTGGGATCAAAGTGTCGAAAATTTTAAACTTGTAGCAATCACGTAAACCTGTTGCTGGAAGGGGTCCTTCCAGGATTTTGAAGAGTTCATCCCGCTGTCGCTCAAAGGAGATGTCAGGAAGATTTTCAGCTGCAGCCAGCATCATGTCAATAAGAGCAGAGGAAAATTTTAAATTGAACTGACATGCCAAACGAACGCCTCGCAGCACACGCAAGGGGTCGTCTGATAATGCATGACTGCTGCATGGACGCAGCAAACCTTCTTGGAGGTCATTTCTGCCCCCTAAAGGATCTATCAATGTATTGAGATCATGAATCGAAACCGCCATCGCATTAATGGTAAAATCCCGGTTTTCCAGGTCAGTCTCAAGATCCTTACCGGTAAATTGAACGAAATCAAGTGAAAATAGTTCGCTTTCATGATCATGATAAAGGACACGAGCAGTATGCCGATCATCATCCAGAACGAAATAATTAACCTGTAAATGCTTTGCTATTTTTTTCGCCAGGATGATGGGATTTATCGGTAAAGCAAGATCTAAATCGTTGATTCGGTGCCCCAATAAAGCATCACGCACAGCACCCCCGACAACATATAGATCTTGGTCTTGGTCCAGCTCATCACGGATCACACCCAAGAGTGCCTTGATCTCAGAATTAAGCATCAACCTCATATTTTTCTAAATCCACAACCCCGATAAATGGTAAGTTTCGGTAGTATTCATCCATATCCAACCCATATCCGAATACAAATTTATCCGGGATGTCAAAACCGCAATATTTAATAGGTACATTGACCTTACGTCGTGAGAATTTGTTTAGTAGTGTACAGACTTCCAGACTGGCTGGATTACGGGTACGCAGCATCTCTATCACTGAAGCTAAAGTGTTTCCGCTGTCGATAATATCTTCTACAATCAAAACATGCTGGTTGAGGATGCTAGTGGAAAGGTCCAGTGTAATGCGTACCTCACCATCTGATTGTCGCGAACCCGCGCCGTACGAGGAGACACCCATAAAATCAACGGCAATCAGCGGAACAACGTGTCGGATGAGATCGGTCAGGAACATCACCCCACCTCTCAGGATACAGACAGCCAGAATTTTCTTTCCCTCATAATCCTTACTGATCTCTGTACCGAGTTCATGGACCCGCTTCTGGAGTTCTTCTTCTGTAATTAATACTTCCCCTAAAAATGAATGATAATCTTGCATATATCTCCTGTTCACTCAATCTCTTGGAACTTGATGATGCTTTCGACATCGCGCCTCATATAATTCCTGAGCACCCACCACAACAACGGGATCATGAAAATGCGCTGGATGACCATCTACCAATCGCTGCGTTCTGCTGGCGGGGCCGCCGCACACCATGCAGATAGCCTGCAATTTATCCACTCGTTCTGCACGAGCCATTAGCTGCGGCATACAGCCAAAGGGCTCACCCCGGAAATCCATATCCAGTCCAGTCACAATCACCCTGAAACCCCGCTCTGCCAACTCCTCAACCACTTCAATTATGCCAATATCAAAAAATTGAACTTCATCCACACCTACGACCGTTGCGTCTGGTTCTAATGTCAGCAAAATATCCTGTGAAGAGGCAACAGGGAACGCATCCACATCGATCCCGGAATGCGACGTGACCTTCTTATGCTCATATCGATTATCTATCGCTGGCTTAAATACCTGTACCTTTTGTTTTGCGATCCTCGCACGTCGCAAACGACGGATCAATTCTTCTGTTTTCCCACAGAACATGGATCCACAAATCACCTCAATTGAACCAACATCATGTTTCATAATTTTCTCCCAATATTGATTATAAAAAAATAACAGGCAGATGATAATTGATCTGCCTGTTAAGTTTACCGGATTTTTTGAATCAAAAATGGATTTACACTGTAATTTCTTCAGCTGCCTCAGGTATCTTAAAACCAAGCTGGCGCAACGCTTTTTTGAGATCGATCAAAGATTTGCGACCAAAGCCGCTGATATCCAGCAGGGCCTTCTCACCACCTTCGAGCCTTTCAAGAATGTCAGCAATCGTTTTCAACCCCGCCTCTTTGAGAACACGGTCAACACGTGTCCCTAATTCCAGTTCCGCAAGGGATCGATCTGCTGAGATCTTGCTTTCCTCTTTGGCTTGTTGTTCTTCAAGATAATCCTGACGTGCTTGCAGGCGTTTATAGAATCGGTCTACTTGGCCTTCTCGGTCCAGAATGCGCTGCTGCTGACCAGTATAAAACGGATGACAGTTTGAACAAACCTCTGTGCGGATCTCTTTTTGCGTGGAGCCTGTTTTCCAGGTTGCTCCGCAGGAACCACAAATGACTGTCGCTTCCGGATAATATTCAGGGTGAATGTCTTTTTTCATAATATCGCTATGATCCTTTCAAAGGGAATACGCCCTATTCATCCTCAGGGATGGAAACGACGTGAACTTTCTTCCGACCTGTAGGCATTGTCTCAAAATGGACGAGACCCTCGGTAGTAGCAAAAAGCGTATGATCTCTTCCCATACCAACGTTCCAACCAGGATGTACTTTCGTACCCCTCTGGCGAACCAGGATATTTCCACTGATAACGTATTCACCACCAAATTTCTTAATGCCTAGTCGCTTCGATTTACTGTCACGACCATTACGTGATGCGCCGCCACCTTTTTTATGTGCCATGATCCTTACTCCAATTCAATTGACTCAATCAACAATCGTGTATATTGCTGACGATGGCCAGATTTTACCCGATAACGTTGTCTCGGTCGATATTTGAAAACCAGAATTTTCCGGCCTTTGAAATGTTCAAGCACCTTTGCCTGGACCTTAGCACCTTTGATTGAAGGCGTTCCGATTTTTACATCCTTTTTATCGACAGATAAAAGAACCTTTTCCAGGGTTACAGCCTCACCAACTTCATTTGGCAAACGATCGACTTCAATTGTGTCACCTTCAGAAGCACGGTACTGCTTACCGCCCTGTTCGACAATAACAAATTGCATAATTTTATTACTCCAATCTTCACTTAACCAATCTCGCTTGCGTGTCACCGCCAGGGATCGGGAAAGTTTGGGTTATAAGATACAACCCCAGCATAATCTTGCTGCCGGGGCAAGGAATATAATTATATTCATCTCATCTTTGATTGTCAACCGGATTCCTGAGTAGGACTCTTTAACTTTGCCTTGACACCGGATTCCTGAGAATCTTTCA
>CAYTXE010000065.1:9009-13080 GCA_964441045.1 uncultured Candidatus Brevefilum sp. | reverse complement strand
CGGATGCCGGTATGGGGCACAGATCAGCAGCTAAAGCAATCAAGAAAGCGCTGGAAATTCGACATGGGGACCAATGTGAAATTTTGATCAATAATCCCCTTAATCATCCCAAGGTACCCAGCATTATCCATGACAGCCAATCAGACTACGATGAGATCGTAAAAAACTTACCTGAGCTGTACAAGTTGGGTTATAAAATGAGTGATGCCTCCCTGCCTGTGACCTTGATGGAGGGCGGGTTCACGATGCTCCTTCTCAGAGTCCTGCGTGCGATTCTGAAAGAAACCTCACCTGACTTGATCATTTTGGCATATCCGATGTACCTGGCACCGCTGAAGCTCATTCAACAATCAAGTAAGAGAAAAGTGCCGATCATGACTGTTGTCACAGATCTTGTCACTGTACATCAGGTTTGGTTCAACAGTGTTGTGACATGCTGTACTGTCCCAACGGGCAGCGTTTACCAGCGAGCTCTCAAAGCCGGCCTCTCCAAAGAACAAATCATCCAAACCGGGATACCCGTTGACCCAGAAATCCTCTCGTTGAAACAAGAAGGGAAATCCGAGTTGAGGGAAACTTTAGGTTGGGAGAGGGAACCGACCACCCTCCTAGTTTTAGGAAGCCCTCGCATTCCCTCACTAACAGACATCATTCAAACCCTGAATTACAGTGGTCATGATATCCAATTTGCCCTCGTTACTGGTGGCAGTGATACTTTATTTGACGAGTTTAAAGCAATTGAATGGCAGCATCCTGCTACCCTGTATGATTTCGTTAATTATGTTCCCAAGCTGATGCGTGCCGCCGATATCATACTATGCAAAGCAGGTGGTCTGGTTGTATCTGAGTCCCTGGCCTCCGGATTGCCCTTGATCCTGGTGCATGCCATCCCCGGCCAGGAAAAAGGCAATGTCGATTTTGTGGTAGATAATGGTGCAGGGCAGCTGTGTCAAACCCCCTTTGAAGTCCTTAAAACCTTAGCCGAATGGTTGAAGAATGACCATGAAACCTTAAGAACAGTTACAAACAAAGCCGAGAAATTGGGTTGTGCTGATGCTGCGTATAAAATTGCTGAACAAGCCTTCAGTATACTAACTTCACCAAAACAGGAAAATACCAATGAATTTTAATAAGAAACACCGCTCCTTTGTCAACCCAGGAACGGTATTTGAATAAATAACCTATACGAATAATTTTACAGATCCTCAATAGGTGACACCAGTACTCTATCAACCCGATGCCCGTCCATATCCACAACTTCAAATTCGTAATTCTCATAACTGAATTTCGCACCTGTTTTCGGGATGCGACCAAGCTGACTCATTACAAAACCACTTAAAGTCTGATAAGCACCTCGATCCTCGCCAGGCATATCATCCATATCCAGGATCTCTTTGAGCTGATCGATGACGATTAACCCATCGAATAACCATGAACCATCCGCGCGATGTACTGCCAATTCATCAGTATCTTCACTATCTTCGGGAATCTCACCAACAATCGCTTCGAGAATGTCATAATCTGTGACCATGCCTGTGATCCCCCCGTATTCATCCACTACAAAAGCCAAATGAACACCGCTGGTCTGAATATTATCCAAAGCTTTCAGTGCGGCCATATTTTCAGGCAGATAAATCGGCACTTTAATATGATCTCGCAGGTTGAAGTTTGGGTCGTCTGGTCTCCTTCCCAAGAGGCTCCTGATCTGGATATACCCAAGAACTTTATCAAGGTCACCGTCCGCAACTGGAATTCGAGAGTGTGATGTTTCCAGGATGTGTTTCCATAACTCATCTGTTGGTGCGTTGATATCGATCCATGCCATCTCAAGACGGGGTGTCATCAGGGCTTCAACCCGCCGATCACCCAGACGGAAGACACCAGAAACCATCTCCCTTTCCGCCTCTCCGATCACCCCAATATTTCTGCCTTCTTCAATATAACTTTTGATCTCCTCTTCAGTGATCGTGGGGCCCTTATCTGTGTTGATCCGCAGGACTTTCAATCCGAAGTTTGTTGACGCACTTAAGAACTTTGTCAGAGGTCTAAATATTTTTGTCAAAAAACGAATACTTGGTGAAAGACGTGTAACTACATTTTCTGGTTGACTGACAGCAAGCCGCTTGGGAATCAATTCACCTATCACAATCGAGAAGTAAGTAATAATAACCACTACAAATACAAGCGCAATGGTATCAGCATAATTAGATAGAAATGGAATCTTTTGCAACTGCACGGCTAAAGGTCCTGCCAGGCTGGCACCCCCGATGCCTCCAGCCAGGGTATCTATCATGGTAATCATGATTTGAACCGTAGACAGGTATTGCTGATTTGGATCGCTTAATAATTCAAGCGCATCCGCAGCACCTCGGCTGCCTTCATCCACGCGCTGCTCCAAACGGGTCTTTCTTGCAGCAATCATTGCAATCTCGTACATTGCAAAAATTGCATTGAAAAAGAAAAGAACCAGAATAATGAGAATATTAATCAGTAATGACATATCTTTTGTTAAATCCTTCTAATACATTGATCATACGATCAAAGGTGTTTTAATCTTTGAAAACCACAGAGTGTTCTTGAGGATGAATGGATCATATCCTGTTCAATCATTATACAGGACATTCACCAGGAATTAAACAAGTTAGGGAGAGCACAATTACAAATCCAAGAGAACCGAATAGAAAACCAGAAAAAATGTAATTCACCTTAGTTGATCTTTTCGATCATCCCCCGGCTTAGCTGCCTGAGATCTGTCGGGGCAATCTTGATCAAAATGTTTTGAGAACCAGCGGCCGCCCAAACATACTCAAAAGCCATTAAATCTGCATCAATAATTGTTAAATGATTTCCATCCACGCCAAAAGGCGGCACTGCTCCCACTTCGTAACCAGTCAAACTAAAGATGTCCTTTGGGTTTGCCAGTTTTACTTGATCACCCACCAACTTTGTAATCTGTTCCAAATCTACCCGGTTTTCTCCGGAAACCAAAACCAACAGGAACTTGCCATCTTCAGACCCTGTAAAAACCAGTGATTTAACCACCGCCCCTAAGGAGCAATGAAGCAATTTAGCCGCCTGGGAGGCATGATGAGCTGGCTTATCAAACCTTCGCAGTTGATAAGGCGCAGCATGTTCGTCCAGGACTGCTAAGAATTTCTTAAGAAATTCAGGATCATGGGGCTTCGTTGGTTTGTTATTCTTCATGAAGTAATTTTTTAACCATGCGCTGATACCCTGGTCCCAGGTGGTGAACGCGTTTATTTGACTCAAGGTGAATGGCTTTGATTTTATAACCGTTTCTCTCATAAAAACGAGCTGCGTCCTGATTCTCTATTGCAACCATCAAGGAAATCTTTTCCAGGCTGGCTTGCTTTGCCTTCTCTTCAACCTTCACTAAAATTTGGGTTCCAACACCCTGCCCGCGAAAGGATTTTTTTACAGCCAAACTACTCAAGAAATACTCATCGCTGGCAGATTCCTTGATAAATATCAATGGCCAACCTCTCTGAATCACAGCCAATTTCCCACGCATAGGATACTGTTTTAAGATCAGCCGACCGAGATGCCTCTCCAGCTTCACCAACCTCCGCCCTGGAAAGCAGGTGCACAAACCAATCACATGCCCATTGTTCATAACCATATCTGTGAATTCATAACTTAAGCGGTGACCTGGCAGCTTGAATAGTTGTGTCAGGATATTTATTGCCCGTTTCTCATCTCCCAAACCGATAATAAAAGATGCTGTCCTCTTAAATGTGACAAATAATAAATGCGCTGCCCGTCTCGCATCAGAGGGTTTTGCAGGTCTGACAACAACTTCATTCATGGACAGGCTACCTTTTTTCATTGACATTTCCACCCCTGGATCATGTGATCAGGTGATCAGGCAGATGATCAACCTTATTCATATAATTCAATGTAATATGGCCGTCGTCAGCAAGATCCACCCGGCTGATAGCGCAATTATTCATCAGGAACCAATACTTGTCAATCTGGACATTGAAAAAGGATACCATAATTCGGGCGAAGATCCCCCCATGCATGACGATCCCAACCGTATGATCTTTACCA
>CAYTXE010000065.1:0-8999 GCA_964441045.1 uncultured Candidatus Brevefilum sp. | reverse complement strand
GCTTTTCGTGCAAACGATCGATGATGTCTTTTGCTCGTATCAAATAGTTCTCACGGGGTTCTTTTTCCCTGTTCCACCAACCGTCTTCGGGTAGATCCTCCGGGAGGACAAGGTTTGGAAAGTGTGATTCAAAAAAAGATTTTCCATGTCCTGGGTGCCCATGAAAAACCGGTTTCCCATCTTCGATTTCAGTCTCAAACAATCCACCGGTTTCATGAAATTCCGGCCAGGCCACAAGAGGTAAACCGGTTTTATCTGAAATATATGTTCCTGTTTTTATCGATCGGATCATCAAACTGCAGTAAAGATGTGTCAACCCGAAACCATGTCGGTTTTGGGGATCATACACCTCTGATTCATTCGACCTTGCCAGGTATTCAGCAACCAATTTAGCCTGCTCAACGCCAACAGAGGTTAAATCCGCATCCATTACTCTTCCAAGAAGGTATGCATTCCTGTCAGTCTCATTCCAGAACAGGTTATTTGTCGATTGGCCATGTCTAATAAAATAAACTTGTAACAAAGGTTAATTCTCCTATAATTGATGGTATGCTTGCAGTTGTTGGATTAGAGCAGCCACATCAGGCTTAACGTTAGGGCTCTTTCCATAATGATCAGGGAAATCCTTGTTCCCTGTCATTGCAGCCAGACATGCCTGAACGTTATCTTTCAGGGCTAAAGGATCATATCCTCCTTCCAGAACAAACATAATCCGTCCTTGGCAAAACTCGTCCGAAATTTCCACTAAATCTTTAGCTAACTGGAAATATCCGGTTGTGTCCAGAGATAATGTGGTCAGGGGATCAGAAAAATGCCCATCATAACCCGCAGACACTAAGAGCATCTCTGGTTGAAAAGACGACAACCAGGGGTGTAAGATCTGCTTGGAAATCTGATCAAATACAGAATTACCGCTAAATGGGGGAAGCGGCACATTGATGATCCGTCCTTTGGCATGGTGTGCTTCATCGAGGCGGCCGGTTCCAGGAAAAATGTGACCCTCGTGTGTTGACAGGTAGCCGACCTCTGGAGTATCCCAGAAGATGGTTTGTGTTCCATTTCCATGATGAGCGTCAAAGTCAACAATGGCAACCCTGCTTAAACCGCTGGCAACAGCGTCAGCAGCAGCAATCGCTATGTTATTCAATAGACAAAATCCCATGGATGTTTCGGGGTCAGCGTGATGGCCGGGTGGACGGACAATCGCAAATCCCCTTTCAAACTCATTGGAGATAATTCCGCGGCTGATTCTCAGGACAGCACCTACTGCACCCATCGCAGCTTTGTAGCTATCCTTCGTAACATAGGAGGGAGAAGGTTCAAATTCATGGGAACCAGCCCGGCACTCTTCCTGTAAAAATAATAACAGTGCTCGATCATGGACCAGGGCGACATCTCCTTCATGTGCGGGTTCAAATTCAAGCCATTGGACTTCTGGATATGGCGGTTCTTCAAGCCATGACTGCATGGCCTGGATCCTTATTGGGGCTTCAGGATGTCCTCGAAAGTGATGTTCTGGTGCTGCCTGATATGTACAAAAAACGCTTTTCTTGTATTCTTTCATAATGTAAATGCAGGTAGTAGTATACCGCAAGAAGTTTGGGCATGCACTTGGGTATATTCCTGACTTAATTTGAAGATGGATCAAAACAAATTCTGTTTCACAGGTGGTATAATCCCTAGGCTAAATTCAGTAGATCATATGAGAAAAATACAACTATGTTAGAAAAATTACAGGGAATACTCGACCGATTTAACGACATTGACCAGCATCTGGCAGTCGTTGGGGATGACTACACCACCGCCATAGAGTTATCCAAGGAACGCGCCGAATTAGAACCCATCGTTAGCAAAGCCCGGGCTTACCAGGAGACCCTCGATAAAATCAAAGCAACGCAAGAACTGCTTAAAACAGAGGATGAAGAAATGCGTTCTCTGGCTGAAATCGAAATGGAGATCCTGAAAAAAGATCAAATAACACTTGAGGAACAACTTAGAAGCGCACTTGTTCCGAAAGACCCCCGTGATCAACGCAATGTCATCATGGAGATCCGGGCTGGTACGGGTGGAGATGAAGCAGGTTTGTTTGCAGCCGACCTGTTCCGCATGTATTCCCACTATGCTGAACATCAAAATTGGACGATTGAGATTCTAACTATGAATGAAACTGGGATCGGTGGCATTAAGGAAGTCAGCTTCATGATCAAAGGTGAAGGTGCTTTTTCCCGTTTGAAATATGAATCTGGTGTACACCGTGTTCAACGTGTGCCAGAAACCGAAAGCCAGGGACGCATCCACACCTCCACAATCACTGTTGCGGTTTTAGCAGAGGTGGACGATGTCGAGATTACCATTCCTGATTCAGATATCAAGATTGATGTTTATAAATCTGCAGGTGCGGGGGGTCAGAATGTGCAAAAAAACTCTACGGCAATTCGGATCACCTATTTACCCACCGGGATGGTTGTCGCCTGCCAGGACGAACGTTCCCAGCTTCAAAACAAAATGCGTGCCATGAGCATCTTGAAAGCCCGTCTCTATGAAGCCGAAGAACGGAAAAAACATGAAAAAGAAGCCGCCACCCGACGATCCCAAATTGGATCAGGTGAACGCTCTGAAAAAATCCGAACTTATAATTTCCCTCAAAACCGGGTTACAGACCACCGCATCAACTATTCATCTTATAATCTCAATGGTGTGCTTGATGGTGATATCGAAGAGTTCATTGATGAATTGACCCTGGTGGATGAGGCAGAAAAATTGGCTTTGGTTGAGGAGAAAACCAATTAATCTTCAACAGATGCAGATCCATCTGCGTGAAAAATTGCAGAAACACAAAATTGAGAGACCAACCAGCACCAGTCTTGTTTTAATAAGCCATGTGCTGAAGAAACCCAAAAGCTGGGTCCTCGCTCATGGTGAATATGAGCTGGATCAAAAAGAAACCCACGATCTGCAAACAATACTAAATGAGTGCATCCAGGGGATACCTATGCCATATATCCTTGGTAATTGGGCGTTTTATGGGAAATCCTTCAATGTCACACCCGACGTGCTCATTCCCAGACCTGAAACAGAGTTTCTGGTTGAAAAAGCAATCGACCACATCAAAAAATTTGAATCCCCATCTGTTGTTGATGTGGGAACTGGTTCAGGGGTTATCGCAATCAGCCTTGCAGCTGAATGTCCCTCAGCAAAGGTCCTCGCAATTGACCTATCAATTAAAGCACTGCGGGTCGCACGAGAAAATTCAAAGAAGTTCAATCAGACACAAATCCAATTCATTCAAGCTGATCTGCTGACACCCCTGAACACCAAATTCGACCTGATCGTTGCCAATCTTCCCTATATTCCTGCTACCATCCTGGAGCATCTGGATGTTGTCAAATGGGAACCTCGCTTGGCGCTGGATGGTGGGGAATCAGGACTGATCCCCATTCAAAATCTCCTTGACCAGGCTCGATACCGCCTTGCCTCTCCAGGAGTGATCCTGCTTGAAATTGAAGCCAGCCTGGGAAGTGCTTGCCTTGCAGCAGCAGCCGCAGCCTTCCCGGTGGCACAGCATCAACTACATCAAGACCTGGCAGGTCGTAATCGAATTATAGAAATCCAGCAGCATTAATCAATTTTCCAGTTAGAATAAACTTATCGATTCCAGCAGCAGAAAGAGATGATTTGACCGCGCCAGAAATCTTATCCATCGAAAACCCCAAAGCGATACCAACCGCAAAACGTGTCATCCGGGACCACGGTATTATTGTATTTCCAACAGACACAATCTACGGAATCGCAGCTGATGTCTTCAGTCCCATTGGCATCAATAAAATCTACCAGGTAAAACAGCGACCGAAAGACAAAGCCCTTCCGGTGCTGATTGGTGACCTGAGTCACCTAGAGTCGCTCATTTTACCGATCGGTGAGAAAGCCAATCGCATCACAAAAGCTTACTGGCCAGGTCCGCTCACACTCGTTTTACTGAAAGGTCCAAACGTCCCACCGGAACTCTCACCTTATCCGACCATCGGCATTCGGATGCCAGATTTGAGGTTTACACTGCAATTATTACAGGAAACCGGCCCCCTGGCTACCACCTCTGCGAACTTGTCTGGCAGCGCAAACCCCATCACGGTTCAGGATGTCATAGAACAACTCGATGGGCAAATTGACCTGATCCTTGATGGTGGTCCCACCCCTGGATCAACAGCCTCTACAGTGATTGATGTAACTGGTCCGGAAATTAAAATTCTGCGCCAGGGATCTACCAAGATAGAAGACCTCGAAAATCTTTGGGAATTGGGCTGAACATGCGATTTTCTGTAAAAGACCTCAATTTAATCATTGATCATGAAACGGGTACAGTCAAATTTCAATCATTAGCATTTGAAAATGCCGCGTTTATTAGCCGGATAGCAGCCCGTTGCCATTCAAGCGGCAATGCCATGAACTTATTGTCACCCCCATGGTCCATCGGCCATGTAGATATGTATCAAAAGCAGTCGTCACCCAATGGAAACTTGATAGGTGCATCATTCGAGATTAAAACCAACCTGCCTGGCGTGGATGTGATCCTCCGTTTGAAGCTGTCACCAGACACCGCCATGGGCTTCATTCAGCTTGAGATCAACAACGATGGTGACACTCCCCTATCCATTGAGCACCTAACCATCCTGGATATTCTCCCAGGCAATCTGCATCTAGGAGGTGCGGAGGTCGCTGAACCTGCCTTCTACAGTAATGGCTGGCAATCATGGTCAACCACAGGAACATATGGTTTAGGTGACAAGCAGCGTGCTTCCAACTTAGGACCTTTTCAAAACCCCATGGTGATCAACCCGGGCACTCCCAAGCCAAAAGGACGGGACCATTTCACATCGGATATGTTTGCCGTGATCGGGGATCGTAACAGCCGGGTTGGGCTTCTCGCAGGCTTCCTTTCGCAAAAAAGACAGTTCGGCAGCCTGGAAGCACGGTTTGATCTCGCACCTTCTTTGAAAATGTGGGCAAACGGCGATCATGCGCTTGTCAAGCCCAGCAGTCAAACGCAAACAGACTGGGCGGTATTTCATTTTATCGACCTTGATAATCTGGAACCATTGCAGGAATACATTGAAGCTGTAGCACAGGCACACAACATTCCTGCTCATCAAAATTCACCTATCGGCTGGTGTTCCTGGTACCACTTTTATGAGAATATCACACAGGAAGCTATCCAATCCAACCTGGACTCGATCGTCTCACTCTCTTCTGAACTCCCCTTATCACTGCTGCAGATTGATGATGGGTTTGAGACTGTCGCAGGTGATTGGTTTGATTTTGATCCTGGTTTTCCAAACGGATTAAAATCATTAGTTGACAATACTAAAGCTGCAGGCTTAACACCCGGTCTCTGGCTGGCACCCTACATTGTGCACCCAAAAGCAGCCCTGGTTAAAAACCATCCAGATTGGTTGTTAAGAAATAAACAAGGAAAGCCGGTTAATGCTGGTTTTGTATGGAACACATTTACAAATGCCCTTGACTTGACCAACCCGGATGCCCTGGAATATTCCTGCAATGTGATCCGAACTGCTGTAGAGGAGTGGGGATTTGAATATCTCAAGCTGGATTTCTTATACGCTGCTGCCCTGGATGGCAAGTACCAGGACCCAACACAAACACGGGCACAGGTGTTGCGCAAGGGATTGAGCGCTCTACGGGAAGCTGCTGGACCAGAGATCACCATGCTGGCTTGCGGCTGTCCCCTGGGATCTGCACTGGGAATATTTGAAGCCATGCGAATCGGTGCTGATGTGAGTGGTTACTGGGAACCCCATTTCCCACCTGTCAGCCCTTTGTTACGAAAAGAGCCCCACATGCCCTCGGTACGCAATGCAATGCAAAATATCCTCACCCGTGCACCCCTTCACCGAAAATGGTGGATCAATGACCCGGATTGCCTGCTGGTTAGACCGGACACAAATTTGACGCTGGCTGAAGTGCAGACGCTGGCAACAGCCATCGGGTTGACCGGTGGATCCTTACTGCTCTCAGATGACCTGCCTGCGTTAACTAAAGAACGCCTGCGGCTCGCGCAAGTTCTGATCCCCCTGATCGAACAACGCGCCCTGGTTCTGGATTGGTTCGACTCGCAAATGCCGTCACACTTGAGAGTTAATCTAAGTGGACCCACCGGTGATTGGTACCTTTTGGCGTTATTCAATTGGGAAGATCAACCAGGCCCATTAAAATTCTCTCCCCAAGACTTTAAACTACCTCAGAATCAAAAATGGTGGCTGCGTGAGTTTTGGACGGGTTCCATCGGGCAAATGAGTGGGGAAAAGCCGTTCACCTGCAGTGATGTCCCGTCTCACGGGGTGCGGGTGATGGCCGCCAGGCAGTATCATGTGAACCAACCGACCTATTTAGGGGGAGATCTTCACCTCTCACAAGGTATAGAGATCAGCGATTGGATTATTGAAGATCAAGAAATTCAAGTGCGATTTGACCTCGGCAGGCAAACTTCTGGCAAAATCGAACTTTACCTTCCGTGGCCTCCTGGAAATGCCTGGTTCCATGAAAAACCAGCCATGCTGCATGATCGGGGTTTTGGGATCTATACACTGAATATTGAAGATGTGGATGGGGCAGAACTTAGAATCAAACGGTATGTCTGAGTTAAATGAACAAGCCATTCTTAACTTTATCCATATATAGAAAAAATATTCTGCTTTAAATCAAAAAAAGGAACCAAATTAGTTTAAAGTTTTTCAGCTTTCTCTTTCCTTTACAAATTTGATTCAGCTTCATGATTATTATGATCAAGGGTCGCGATCAGCCAGGCGCAACAAAATTGCTGTATGTGCTGTAAAAGCTGCCTTAGGGTTAATGGTTATGATTGGCCATCGAATTTAGAGCTAAGAGCCAGAGTCAAAGAAAGAGGACTTAATATCTAATCGAGGTTTTGGATCTGATGAATAAATCAAAATTTATCTTATTGAGATAAGGATTTGGAGATTGAAATTGAATAAATTATTCTGATAAAATTAACAAAAGTAAAACGAAAAGGATTTATGAATATGCCTTATTTACTCGTTATTGGTAGTCCTTCCATCGATAAACTTCACTTTAAGAACCTGACAGTAAATTCAGCTGGCGGTACTGGCTTATATACTGCACTTGCTGCGCGACGCAGCGGCTGCAAAGTCTCAATGTATGGCCCGAGACCGAATCCAATACCAGAGCTCTTAAAACCATCAGAAAAACAATTAGAAGCATGGCTAGGTCCAATCGTGACGCTTGATGATATACCCCACTTCGAGATTTCACATGACGGTGATAAAGCAACCTATCTGGAATTTTACGTGGGGGAAGAAGGACGGCTGGATCCCTCGGCACTACCGCAGGACCTATCGATATATGATTGTGTACATATAACTGCGTTAGGGACAGCGAAACAGCAACTCAGATTTGCAGATGTTTGCCGTGAGCGCGGTGCTAAAATGATCTCTTCAGGAAGTTTTCTGAACCTGATTGAAGAAAATCCGGATATGGTAAGAACATTGATTGAAAAAACGGATATATTTTTCTTAAATGAGGAAGAAGCAATCGGTATATTTGGTTCCCTTGATAAGGCATTTACTAAACCGGGAAAAATATTATTTATCACACGCGGGGGAAAAGGAGCAATAGTTGTTCAAGGTAATTTCAGAACAGAACTACCTGCAGTTCCCGCTAATGTGCTGGATCCAACTGGTGCAGGTGATACTTTTTGCGGCGCAACAATATCAAACTTATTGCAAGGTGACCACCCCATAATAGCTGCCAGGAAAGCCATGACACTGGCTTCCGAAGAGATCGAGCATGTTGGCCCTGCTACATTACTTTTTAATCAAAAACCTCCTGAAATTCCTCTTGATGAACGTGTCAGGGTTGATATGAACCAGATTGATCTTGTATCACAAATAATCGAAAAGATCCCTGAAGCAGAACCATTTAATTTTGTAAGTGATTACTACCCTCCAGTCGGACACCCTTCTGTACTGGATTATTTCTTCGTGCAGACCTTGCAGCAGTTCAGTTTCTGGGAAGCAAATCACGGTCGTTATGATTATCCGCTTATTTCAACAATAGATGGACATAAATGTAAAGGTTCTACCTACCTATCGTATGCATATATGCGGCCGCTTGATAAAGATCTGGAATTCTTCTCACCAAAGGGGCAAGCCTACACGACAAAAGAGGAAACCCTGGCACTTTTCCGAGCTGATAATGGTTCTGATCCCATGCCAGCGCTTGATCTGCACTTGAGTATAGCGCAGGACTATGGGAAGGATATGTTATCTTTGGGGTTGACGCCGCAAGCTATCGTTGAACAATCGAATCGATCTTCGAAACCACTGAAGACCTTTTTGTCAATAATGGATCATATTGGAGGATACAAGGAAGATCCTCTTCGCAAGAAAGCTAACCTGCTGGCTCTAATACTTATTGAAAGACCGGAACATTTTCTTTGTATCTCAGAAGATGAGGAGATTCAGCCGATTACTGATTACCATTCAATGCGTTTTAGCCTGCGCACCGGCTTAGTTGATATCACTGATATTTTCCTTAGACAAAAAATCGCAAACAGGGAATTGGTGACAATTGAAGAAGAGTGGGCAATCAGGCATGCCTGTTACGTTGCAGTGCAAAGGCTAATAGATGTTTCAGGTCTAAGTGGGGGGGCTGTAGATAATGTCACTTTCAGCTACACTCGCAAACACTGCCCTGAGATGACTGAATCAGTTTGTGAAATGTGTGCGATGGACCCAGCTTGTGCACATCGCAAAGAGCTGTTCCAGCCAGTGATACGAACAACATTTTACTAAAATGATCATAGCGAGTTTTCAAAATTATGCAGAAGATGACTAAGCAAAAAGATACATATGAATAAATAGGAATTTTCACCACTTGACAAGACACTACCTGAGTGATGTCACCTACATTCGCTTACACAAAGAATTTGTGTACCTGGCGATCAT
>CAYTXE010000064.1:1657-13097 GCA_964441045.1 uncultured Candidatus Brevefilum sp. | reverse complement strand
TGGTCCCTACAGGAGGCTTTGCACTGAGGACACCAGCCCTATCAAATAATATAGATCACCCATGGTCTCCCGACCGTGGGTGGCACGATGACCGCAGGTCTCCATTATGCGCCGGTGAGGACACCGGGATGAACAATTAAACACTAACTCAAATGGGACAACAGCTATTAGAAAAAGAGGCTGTTTTCTATTCAAAACAGCCTCTTTAAATACAAGGTGCCGAGTCACAGAATCGAACTGTGGACACCGCGATTTTCAGTCGCGTGCTCTACCAACTGAGCTAACTCGGCTTATACGCTTCCCTTGTCTGAGCGTGTGAATGATTTTATCGCTTACGGCCCTGGTTGTCAAGCAAATGTATTCGTATGGAAAAAGATAAGCGATTCACCTGATTTAATTTTAAGTCACTCTCAATAATGAGTTATCATTTAAAGATACTACAACTTTACATCATATAAGGAGAGAAAAATGTCCTTCAATGTTTTATGCCTGGCTCACTCACCCGATGCAGATCCTCAGCAGCATCACTCTCAAATCGATACTGGACAGTACACACTGTTTACAGTGATTGTGAAAAACCAGGTACAGGCCCTTGAAGCGGCCCAATCTATGGCAGAAAAGCATCAGCTTGATTCGATTTTGCTTTGCCCGGGCTTCACCCATAGTGATGTCGCACAGATTTATGAAGCGCTGGATGGAAAGGTCGGTGTTTGCGTCGCCCGTGGGGATGGGCCAAGCAATAAAATTTCTGCTCATGCAAGGCAGCTCGCTTACGGTACTTCATGAAATTATGCGATAACATTTGTGCCACCTGCGTATCAAACGCGTTTATTATCACTTAGTTATCTTGAACGTTTTGAGAACTCGCTTACCACACTGCTCGTCACGTTTTTCTTGATATCACAGTATCTTAAAGTTGTGCTGACCCTAAGATAGGTTTATTGTTAATCTTTTGGTCCTGGTCTTTCCGACCCTTCAAACACCTGATCAAGCGTTTTATTGAATTTTTTAAACTATTCCTGCACGATTTCAGTATTTACACCTGTCAGGTTAATCAGCTTTTCTAAGGCATCCAGCAGCTGATCAACTGCGTCCTGAATTTTTTCCACAGGCGCAAGCTGGTCACCTTCGGGCGGTCAACATCCTCAGTGGACAGGGGTTCATCCTCTTTATCTGCCTTTTGTGCCAGGATCAAAAAACCTGCTGTGGACAAAATGACCGGCAGCCCTCCTAAAACAAATAAGCGTGGGAGAACTGGCGCTTATTGCAAGGCAATCGCCAGGCTGATACAGGCAGGGATCAAACATAACCCAGTGAGTATCATACTGAGGTTGAAGAGCCAGGACAAACGGGAAACGCTCACTTCACCCAGTTCGGAAATATACTGGTTGAGGGGGGAATAAGACTCGCCTTCTTTGCCGCGATACACAAGCGCGGTGATCGAAACGCCTAATACTACGATGGATGGACCGACTATGCTAAGAGCTGGAAACCTTGTGGGGATTTTGGAAAAGCAATCATGTTCTATTAAATCTCCATATCTCGAATTTTTGGCAGGAGAATTAATATCGTAATTAGATCGTCCATAACCAATCAATACATTTCAGGTTGCTCCAGATGACCATGCGGTCACTGAGTCGGATTTTCCGGCCAGTCCTCTTCACCAGGTTGTGCGTAAAAATCCACCGGGTCAACATTCTCCGTCACCTCCCCGGCAACAACCACAACATCAATCAATGCTATAATGCTTTTGACAAGAATTTTATGACCTGTGAGAAATGCACCTTACTGAATCAGGGTATATGTTCAATCTTTACAATACAAAGAATGGATAATTTGACAAAAAATCAACGTTGGCTGATTCTTTTTCCATCAATAATTTTCATTCTGGTTGGTATTGGGATAGCGGTAGTTTATTATGCACCCCTTTTTGGGGGTGTTGCACCTGAGGGTGACAGTACAGATACCCCGGATTCCTCGAAAACAACCAGAACTGAGAGCGTTTTAGAAGATGAAGAGGTCATTGACGAAGAACCCGAACTGGAAGAGGAAGATGATGAAATAACGCAAGATGATGCAGAGTCAGATTGTAATGGTCCAGAAAGCATGTCCGTTCTTGTCCTGGGGATTGATGCGCAAGCACAATCTGATGCCATTCGTTTGGTGCGCTTGGACTTCATTCGCAAGAAGATATCAGTTGTTTCCATTCCACGTGATTTTTACATACCAATTGTTGATATGGAAGAACATGGGATCACTGAAGGACGGATTAACGCCACCTACGGTTATGGTGAAAAGTTCTTGGGGGAGAGTATGGGTATCCTATCGCTGAGCGAAAACCTCTCTTATAACTTTGATGTCACTTTTGATCGTTATGTTGTGTTAGATTTCAGTAATGTTTCAGAATACATTGATCAAATAGGTGGGGTGGATATTAGACTGGATCAACCGGTTACCGATGGGAATCTCTATTTCGGCATTGGCGATCATCATATGGATGGCAACACCGCTGTAAGTTTTATGCGAATGCGATATTATGATAATGATTTTGCGAGGATTGGAAGGCAATCCCTGGTCTTCCGGGCATTTTATAGAAAAGCTCTGTCAGAATTAAACCTAATTCAATTATCTCAATTAGCCATCAAAGGCTTGACAGATGAGAATATTCAAACCAATTTCACTAATGAGGACATCTCACCACTCATTTGTCTGGCACAACTCATTGATGGTTATGATGTGCAATTTATTGAGATCCCTGAGGAAATGTATTGGCCTTTCACAACACCTGCTGGTGCCAATGTTCAGATCCCCTATCATGGTGTATCCGATTTCCTTCAAAGCGTCATGGATGGCACTTATCAAAATTAGAAGACAGGGTTGCCCTTCCGTTTGTAGCCGTACTCAAATTAATTTAATTCCCAACACCCCCTTGTAATATTACAGATTCTCACATGAAGATGATCAATCGCAGAGCATTGTTATTTTGTTAGCCTACGATTTTCCGAACCTCCAAATGTTTGGTCAAGCATTTTATTGATCTTATCAAAATATTCCTGCACGATTTCAGTATTTACACCTGTCAGGTTAATCAGCTTTTCTAAGGCATCCAGCAGCTGATCAACTGCGTCCTGAATTTTTTCCACAGGCGCAAGCTGGTCACCTTCGGGCGGTCAACATCCTCAGTGGACAGGGGTTCATCCTCTTTATCTGCCTTTTGTGCCAGGATCAAAAAACCTGCTGTGGACAAAATGACCGGCAGCCCTCCTAAAACAAATAAGCGTGGGAGAACTGGCGCTTATTGCAAGGCAATCGCCAGGCTGATACAGGCAGGGATCAAACATAACCCAGTGAGTATCATACTGAGGTTGAAGAGCCAGGACAAACGGGAAACGCTCACTTCACCCAGTTCGGAAATATACTGGTTGAGGGGGGAATAAGACTCGCCTTCTTTGCCGCGATACACAAGCGCGGTGATCGAAACGCCTAATACTACGATGGATGGACCGACTATGCTAAGAGCTGGAAACCTTGTGGGGATTTTGGAAAAGCAATCATGTTCTATTAAATCTCCATATCTCGAATTTTTGGCAGGAGAATTAATATCGTAATTAGATCGTCCATAACCAATCAATACATTTCAGGTTGCTCCAGATGACCATGCGGTCACTGAGTCGGATTTTCCGGCCAGTCCTCTTCACCAGGTTGTGCGTAAAAATCCACCGGGTCAACATTCTCCGTCACCTCCCCGGCAACAACCACAACATCAATCAAACGGTGATCTGTGCAGTCGACGGTTTGCCCGCAGGTCACAAAATAAGAGTAGCCGCCTGAAAATTCGGGGCCTTCCTCGCGCACATATGCAACGATATGATAGGATCCCGGCGGCAATCCGATCATCTCGTATTCTGTTTGATTGCGTTGTGTATCCACTGAATAATAATCCTGGGAGGTCGTATCAAATGCAACAACGAGAAGCGGAGGGATGTATTCGCTGGGGTAACCTAAATGGCCGCGGATGGCCCCTGTCTCTGGACAAATAGGATTGCTGGGCCACTCACCGCTCCGGTTAATGGGTAAGTACCAATCCGCCAGGTCAACACCCATCACGGTCTCTCCGGGCTGCACCACAACTGGCACCAGGCTGTGATCCTCGCAGCCAGCTTCCATACCGCACAGAACGAATTGGGAATACGCGCCTGCAAAGTCCGGGTCCATCACATCGGGATTGAGCAGGTAAGCCAGGACATAATAAGTACCGGTTGGCACCTCGATGGTATACGTCTCCCCGGAAGTGATTTCCAGCATAAAATATTGATCCAGGTTATCTACTTCAAATGCCACGATACGCAGCGGAGGTATGTACTCACTGGGATAGTACAGCTGCCCTGTGATCGTGCCATTTTTGGGGGGTGTATCCTCTGGTGGTATCGCTGTTTTCGAAGGTGTGCTGGTAAGTGTGGGGGCTGGCATGGTCGCGGTTGCCGGATCCTTTAACAGAACGACCTTTGTCAATGTCCCCTGCACCTGTTCTTCTATGGTTGAACCTCCCCCTGTGAAATCGCTGATAACATCCACGAGGCGGCAGGATGTCAGCACCAATAAAGCAAAGAGCATGATCCCCGCTGCATGTTTGGTTCTTATTTGACCCATACCAACTCCTTTTTAGGATGAATCTTAACTCCATTTTACAAGAAAATTATAGAAAATCAAAGGTTGGTCACCTATACCCCCAGATCACCCATGGTCTCCCGACCATAGTTGGTAAGGTGACCGCAGGTCTCCCCCATATCGCTGGTGAGGACACCGGCTTGAACTGCTTTCCCTAATCAGGTCGGTCAGACGGCTTGCGGACAAAATACATCACCAAACTCTCAACCCACAGCAGTAATAAACCGCCGTGAAAAAGGTAAAGCAGAGGCATTAGAAAATAGGTCTTCCAGTCCGCAACATAGGCTGGATCGTATGCCTCAATCTCCAAGGGGCGGATCAATTGAAAAAAAGCGGGATAGGTGCGGTAGATCCACAAAGTCCCTAACGCTGAAAAAAGGTTAGCCAGTACTAAACCAACCAGCATAATCGTCACCTGGCGACGTGTCAAGCGAATAACAAACAAAACCAGGATAAAAAACCCCACAACAAAAGACGCCAGGGTAATAAAATGTTCTGGCTGCAGCGGCCAGGGGATGCCAAGGCTCCGCCAGTTCCAGTACCACAGATAAATGGAAAGAAATATCAGGACAGTACCCAGTGCCAGGAAATGCCACTTATGCAATTTTCTAGGAGCAGGCATAGCGAGTCTCTTTCATCGTCATGTTTGTTCAGGTGATATCACAACCTTACATCATTCTATCACGGGGTTTGTGATTATGTAAAATAAGAAATACAAGGGGCAGACCTGCCTTAGCCCCCCGTAGGGGGCAGTATCTGCCCTGCCCAGAGAGATACAAAGGCAACCTCAATCCTGTCCCTGGATCAGGCTGAGTTATCTCACCAACCTGGAAATCGTGCGGAATTCAGGATGCCTTGAGGTTCTGATCATCTCAAATAGAGCCATTTCCACACTGGTGATCATCGCTCCAGCGTCATGAAATCGCTGTAAAGCCAATTGTTGATTTTCCTTCGTGCGAGAAAACACGCCATCTGACAAAACATGCACCGTGTATCCCGCATCGATCAAATCCAATCCGGTTTGCAGCGCGCAAACGTGTGCCTCGATGCCGGCCAGGATAATTTGTTTCCGGGATGTCTGGTGCAGTGCGGTCATAAATGCCGGTTCGCGCATCGCACTGAAGGTTTCCTTTGGAATCGGCTGCATATCCTTCAATACATCCCCCAACGCCGGCAGGATCGGGCCTAATTTCTCCGGCACCTGAACGGTCGGTAGGATGGGAACACCCAATGCCTGACAGCCTTTGGTCATCATCAAGACATTCCGTTCAACCTGGTCAGATTGGTAAACAATTTCAGCCAGACGCCCTTGAAAATCTACCAGAACCAGTGCGGTTTCAACGGTATTTATCATCGGTCCTCCTGCAGTTCATTAATATGAGCATTATACCGCGCAGTGGAAAATCAAATGATGAAACAATTCACAGTAATACCCAGCCATCCAAAGGTTCATACTATAATTGATCATCATGGATGAGGAAAAAGATCACAGGACAGAAACAAGCGCTTTTGGGACACCCGGCCGCGCCAGCCACGATTCATCGCGTTTTTACAGCAGCCGCATGTATGAAGCCCTGCAAAAAGCCAAAAATACGCCCTTCTACGAAAATCCCATCCCTGAAAGCTGCCTGAACAAGATCATCTGCGCTTCCAGTGAAGACATGAGCGACCTTCCGGACCAAAGCATCCACCTGATGGTCACCTCCCCGCCCTATAACGCCCGTAAGGAATATGACGAAGACCTGACCCTGGATGAATACCTGGGGATGCTGATGCGGGTCTGGCAGGAAACTTACCGTGTGCTGGTTCCCGGGGGGCGTGCGTGCATCAACCTGGCCAACCTGGGGCGGAAGCCATACATTCCCCTGCACAGCTTCATCATTGAACAAATGCTTTCCATCGGGTTTCTTATGCGCGGTGAAATCATCTGGGATAAAGCCGCCAGTGCCAGCCCTTCCACGGCATGGGGAAGCTGGTGTTCGGCCAGTAATCCCGTATTACGTGATGTGCACGAATACATCCTGGTCTTCTGCAAGGATGGCTTTCGTCGCCCCAAGGAGGATCGGGAGAATACGATCAAAAAAGAGGACTTCCTGGCCTGGACCAAATCGGTTTGGCAGTTCCAGGCTGTCCAGGCCCGGAAAATCGGCCATCCTGCCCCATTTCCGGTTGAGCTGCCTCACCGCTGCATCCAGCTTTATACTTACAGAGGCGATGTTGTTCTGGATCCTTTTGCCGGCAGCGGTACATCGTGCCTGGCAGCCAAAGAAGATAACCGAAGCTTTGTCGGTTATGAGATCAATCCCCAATACTGCGAACTGGCCAAGGCGCGCCTTGGAAGCGATATAGATCATATTTAACCATTATCCACGCCAACGCTGGTCCCTTCCTTACAGGACGCTTCACAGACAGGAGGCTTTGCACTGAGGGCACCTGCTCCATCAAATTGATTTGAGCATCCATAACAAGACCCCCGGGATTTCAGCATTTAATTTTCATTTGCTTAACAATTTTAAAATCCCGGGGGTCTAAGAAAAACAGATCACTCCTGTCCCTCAAAACCCCTAAAAATAACGGTAAAATTGTGTTGTTCTAATTTGAAATTATTACTTGGGATTCAAAGCATCAGCAAGTTGGCACACATCCTGCATGTATCCCAATACACAATTAAAGGAAAAAGTTCATGTTTGTTTATCTCAGTAAAATCCTTCCACTTTTCGTTTATCCGTTGGGTGTGGTTTGTTTCTTCATCCTCATGGCATTGATTCTAGACAAACACAACCAATTTCGCCGGGTGCTGCTCATCTTTGCCTTGATCATTCTCTTAATAAGCAGCAATCGATGGGTAAGTTTTGCCCTGGCACGCTCCTTAGAGTGGCGCGATCTTCCACCTGAAGAGATGCCCCAGGCTCCGGTGATTGTCGTGTTGGGGGGTGGAACCGAATCCGCTGACCCCCCCCGCCCAATGTCAGAGGTCAACTCCGCAGGAGACCGGGTGATTTATGCAGCCAGGTTATACCAGGAAGGGGTTGCACCCCACATTCTCGTCAGCGGCGGCAATGTTGACTTCTCAACATCCCGCGGGACAACCCCCGCCGAAGAGATGACCGAATTGCTGACCTTGATGGGCGTCCCTGAAAATGCCATCTGGCAGCAACAGGATTCTCAAAACACCCATGAGGATGCCCTCTATTCTGCTGAAATTCTAACGGAAAAGAATATTGCGGAAATTATCCTGGTGACCTCAGCGATACACATGCCCAGGGCTAAAGCCCTCTTCGAACATCATGGTTTTGTAGTCACACCTGCGCCTGTGGATTTCGCGATCACAGAACAAAATTGGGAGAGCTCGTTCCATCCAGAAGTGGGGGAGTTTTTCCTGTACTTGCTGCCTAATGCCAGCGCGTTAAGTATGACCACCAACGTGATAAAAGAGTATTTGGGATTATTCATGTATGGCCGGCAGGGTTGGCTATAAATATGCCGTGCAGGATCTATCCTGCTAAATAGGCAATGCTCACTGTTCCAGGCCCGGTGTGGGTTCCGATCACCGGGCTGACGAAAGTTGTGACCGTTTCAACCGGGTTGAAGCGCTTGACAGCCTCTGCCATCAGCGCTTGATTATCTGCTTCGGCTGCGGCATGGAAAGCTGAAATTCGGACTGGTTCCCGGCCGGCAATCCCTTTTTCCGCCAGGTCAAGCATACGCTGGATCGCTTTCTTTCGAGATCGTACCGATTCAACCAATTCAATCTTACCGTCACGTATCTCCATGATGGGTTTGATATTCAGAGCTGCGCCCATCAATCGCTTGGCGGTATTGATCCGTCCGCCCTTATTCAAGTATTTCAAGGTATCCACAGTAAAATACACGCCGATCTTCGGGTAAAGATCCTCTGCCAGGGCTTTACATTCCGCCAGGCTGGCACCATTTTGGGCTGCCCGGGCGACTTCAATCACCATAAAACCCAGCGCCATAGAAACCAATTGTGTATCCATAACGACCAGTGGTGCACCTTCAAAGGAGGTCTGAGCTTGTAAGGCTGATTCCACTGTGCCAGAAATCCCACTGGAGATCAGCATTGCGAAAACTTCCCTGTCTTGATCCAGCAATTCTTTAAACAAGCGTTCGAATTCACCAACCGTCGTCTGGCTGGTTATCGGGATCGTATTCGATGCTGCTAAGCGTTCATAAAAAGCTTCTGCCCGGATATCTACGCCATCCCGGTAGCTTTCCCCATCCCAATGCAATGTCAAGGGGACAACATGCAGGTCCAGGGATTTGATCATTTCATCAGGCAGATAGGCAGTGCTGTCTGTAATAATTGCAACTTTTTTCATTTATTCTCCTGTCGGTTCACCAACTCCGAAATAATACCCATTTAAGTATACACAATATTTGATAATAAGTTTCGAATTTTGTTCAATTTTATCCTTATTGGACGTGAAATTGATCTATAACGAACTTTATATCACTTCTATCTGAGAATAACATAGAAAGTCTATAACACCCATTTCCTTACCACCTCCAGGCAACCTGATAGTTTCTGAGAGTCTCTATTCGGTAAGCTCATGCATGAAATATGTGAAAGGCGTTTACAAGAATTGAATTTAAACATTAAGGAGATCATCCTATGGAAGTTCCACGCCACTGGCGATTAAGAAAACAACGCTATGCATTAGTTGGCGATATTTGCCCGCATTGCGACAGCAGGATTTTCCCCCCTCGCGATGTATGCCCTAAATGCGGCGGTGAAATGAGAAAGGCAGCTGTTTTCAGCGCAAGAACTGGTCAAATCCCATTCATGGACCTCAACACTGCAAACTTGAGGGTCAAACCACAAGCATCGATACCCAGGTCCTGACCTCCATGCACAAAGGCCAATTGTGGTCCTGGGTGAAGCACTTCTCCGGATCGATATGGCAGACTGGAACATCTCTTGGAAATGACGCACAATTTATGATGAGTTGTATCCTGTTAACTGGATAATTCCCTGCCCGTCACCAGCAGCCTGAACCTTCATTCAAAATGGACTGATGATGGTCTCAGGTAAACGCGATGACCTGTTTATCAAACTCCCAAAATTCAACAAATTCATCCTTATCAGGAGCTTGACATGAAAAATAAAAACAACCACCTGTTCTGGGTACTTGCCTTACTTGCCGCTTTCTGCTTTGACCAGTTCTTCTGGCAGACTCCCCACATCGGTATCAATTTCATTATCGTGACAGCATTAGCGATCCTGGGTGGGTTGATCCCCCTTTGGATAGATAAGATTCACATCCCCTGGAAGACATATTTACTCCTGGTCCCGATAGTGACCTTTGCCATGATGACAGCTGTGCATTCGGAACCCTTTACAACATTTATCAATATCGTAATCACATTAGGTGCCAGTATCCTGTTCGCAATCACGCTGCGCAATGGGGCATGGATGACCTTCAATCTGCGGGAGCATCTGGTCAACCTGGGAAAGTTCATCTTGAACTGCTTCGCTGGGGGAATCCTTTTCTTTCAAAGAATGCGCCCGCGGAATTTGGTTTCGAGCGTATCAGACGCAGACCAAACACCACCAAAATCCAAATCGGACCAAGGAAAATCGGAGAACTCTTCGCAGAAAACCAGAAAGCCGTTTGTTCCCTACCTGCGCGGGGTATTGCTGGCCTTCCCCGTGCTGATCATCCTGGCGCTGCTGCTCGCTTCTGCAGATCCCATCTTCAACGACCGCCTGCTGAATTTGTTCGATTGGTTTGATATTGAAAAACTGGGCGAATATATTTTCCGCCTCTTTTACATTCTGATACTGGCTTATGTGCTCCTGTCAGCCTATTATTTTGGAACCGTCAAGAGCAAGAAAATCGGAAAGAAGGCGGCTGGCAAGAAACTGGTTAAACCATTCCTGGGTTCGATCGAAGCGGGTGTCATCCTCGGAAGCGTCAACCTGCTGTTCCTGTTCTTTGTGATCCTGCAGTTTAGATACCTTTTTGGCGGCAAAGCCAATATCCACCTGGAGGGGTTCACCTATGCTGAATATGCCCGTCGGGGATTCTTTGAGCTGCTGGCTGTCGTGCTGATCAGCCTGCTGCTGTTCTACCTGTTAAGTCTATTCACAAAACGTGAAACCAAAGCGAAACGCCGGGTCTTTTCAGGGTTGGGACTGTTCCTGGTCGGACTTGTGGGGGTTATCCTGGCCTCTGCGTATACACGCTTATCGCTCTATGAAAGCGCCTATGGGTTTACACGCCTTCGCACCCTCACCCATATTTTCATGGTGTGGACTGGCGTGCTGCTGGTTGGAATTGCTTTCCTGGAGATCCGCCAGCGCATGGAACGCCTGGCCATCCTTTTGATCCTGTTCGTGTTTGGCTTTGGGCTGACCCTCAACTTACTCAATATTGACCGTTTTATCGTGAAGCAAAATGTCTCCCGCGCACTGGATCCACATCAGTCCGGTACCGAAGCAGCCCTGGATACCGTATACCTGTTCTCCTTATCCTATGATTCCATTTCCCCCATGGTTGATCTTTTCAAGGATGACCAGCTTGCAGATTCATTGCATGACGATATTGGTGGTGTGCTTGCCTGCCGGTCAGCCTCACTGCATAAGAATCAACCGCAAAAATGGTCCTCTTATCATTTCTCGCGCGCCCAGGCGATCAGCCTGCTTCAAAGCCAGTCGGGTGCCCTTGAAAAATACCGCGTCTTCGAAGATGAGGGTTGGCTGCGTGTTGTTGTCAATGGCAAGAGCAGATCCTGTTATGGTTATGATTAC
>CAYTXE010000064.1:0-1557 GCA_964441045.1 uncultured Candidatus Brevefilum sp. | reverse complement strand
GGTCGATGGATACGGGCCTGGGTGTCCACATCCAATCCCCACAGCCCAAAACGCTGCGTCCAGCCGCGTTCCCACTCGAAGTTGTCCACCAATGACCAGTGAAAATACCCCTTCACAATGCCATTTTCGTTCATCGCGCGCCACAGGGCATGCAGATGTTCCACCAGATAACGCGGCCGCAGGATATCCTTTGAATCTTCAACGCCATTCTCTGTGATGATGATTGGCACGCCAAACTGCCTTCCCCAGTGGATCGCCTCACTAAAACCGTCAGGGAGATTGGCAATAAATCCAGATTCGCTCAGAATGGCGTCTTCCGGGTAGAAGCGCCTGGCAAACATCTCCCTCCGTTTTGTCAGATCAAATCGGACGGTATCACAGGAATAGTAATTGACCCCCAAAAAATCCTGTGTTCCCGCAGCCTCGGGTATCTGCTCCTTCTTGATGATCGCCCTGAACTGCCCATCCATCAGCGCACGTGGGAAGAGATCGTTGAACAGCTTGCTGTGAATAGAAGCCAACCAATGATCAAGGGGCACCCACGTGGCAGGTTTGAACCCCCGATAGTTAATGGCCGTCCCTACCTGCGCATCTGGCTGCAGGTCGTGGATAATGGCATAAGCACGCGCATGGGCGCGCACCATGTTGTACAGGACTTTCAAGGCTGCCTGGAGGTCTTTTTCCCCGGGCGGAAACACGCCATCCAGATAGGCACCGACCGCGAACACATTGGGCTCGTTTATCGTCACCCACAGGTCGCAGTAGGGCATGAGGGCTTCGACCGCTTTTCGTACGAAATCCCCAAACAGATCAACGATCCCTTCGTTTTCCCATCCACCCAATTCCGCCACCCAAAGGGGCTCACTGAAGTGGTGCAGGGTGACCATTGGCGTGATCTTGCGGTCATGCAGCCCGATCAGCATTTCGCGGTAGCGATCCAGCGCATCCTCATCCCATCGGTCAGGTGCCGGTTGGATACGGCTCCAGGCGATCGATAGGCGGTGTGCGTTTTGGGATGTGGCCTGGGCGCGGTCAAAATCTTCCCGCCACCGCCCTCCCCACCAGTCGCAAGCCAGCCCTGACTTGTGCCCATCGGTGATGCGGCTTTCCTCCTGTTCCCATGCGTACCAGGTATTATTTTGATTATGGCCTTCCACCTGGTGTGCAGCTGTCGCCGTCCCCCATAAAAATCCTTCTGGAAAATAATAAGTTCCCTTTGGCATCTATCCTCTTTGATCCTGATTGTGCCGATATCGGTGAACTGAACCTTTCAACCACCTAATCATAATGCGATTTCTGGAGATCGTAAATGCTTATCATCGAGAAATCTACTAATGAGATACTAACTTGTTTATCCTTGCATAACCATGAGATCCCCGGGATTTTTGAAATCCCGGGGATCTACCATATATGCATAAATATCAATCTCCAGCAGCAATTATGGCTTGTTGTGACCCCGACCGGGGTGTAACCGGTTGGATGATCGTTCTCCCGGCGGCATGCGTGTAGGTGGCATGCTGGATAAAACAGGTGGGTGCCCTGGCCTGATCAAAGGGC
>CAYTXE010000063.1:0-13261 GCA_964441045.1 uncultured Candidatus Brevefilum sp. | reverse complement strand
TTCATAGTGATGAAAGCTGATAAAATTTATACCAGTAAATCCTCCACCAGATCCAGGAAATGCTGTTCATTGACCCGAAACATGACATTGGCATGGGAGATAGTCCTATCCGCTGGAAATTCTCGCTGATCTTCCAAATTCTGATACCATTTGCCACCGGGAACTTCCAGGCTCTGCCCCATGCAGGATCCTTCCGTTTCAATGAATAAGGGCACTTCCTCCACCGTATAGATGTCTGGTTCGAGGATAAATCCCACCGCCAGCGCATCCGGGAAATCAACACGGTCATAGATATTATCCGTTTCGAGAAATTTCCGGTAAAAAGGCACACCACCAGCGATGAAAGGCGTCAGCGCTTTATCGGCACTGCAGATATTATCCAGCAGCGCCTGGGGAATCATCCCGTGAGCGCATACATCCAGCGGTGCCAAATAGATCGGCCAATCCGCATGCATCACAATTTGGGCTGCATGGGGATCATGGTAGAAATTCGCTTCAGCGGCGGGGGTGATATTACCCGGGCAGCGCACCGCCCCACCCATGATGACGACCTCCTTCACCAAATCAGCGATGGACGGCTCAAGGGAAAGCGCTATGGCGATGTTGGTCAGGGGACCAATGGGCAAGAGAGTGATCTCATGGGGATGCGAAAGGATTGTTTCCACAATCGCTTGTGGTGCTGGAAAGGGGTTCTCCTTCATTTTCGGTTCCGGAAGGGGCATATTCCCCATGCCGTTTTCCCCATGGACGAATGGGGACGTATCCAGAGGAACAGCCAGGGGAAAGGAGGCACCCCGGGCGACTGGCAAGTCCCCTTTACCCGCAGCTTCACACAGTATCCTGGCATTTCTGGTGGTTTGGTGGACATCAACGTTTCCAAAGATCGTTGAAACACCGATCACTTCAACCTTATCTGATGCTTCAAAAAGCATAGCCAAAGCAAAAGTATCATCAATCCCCGGGTCTGAGTCCACCCATACTTTTTTCATCTCATCCTCCATAAAGCTCGAAACCAAACAATAAATATCCAGGGTGTGCCGGGTTAAGTATACTGCGAATAGAAAACATCAATGAATCGTGCAAAATCTATACACTTCAACAGATTTTCTATCTTTTTATATTAGCATGCAAAAAAAATCGATATTGGAAAGTTTATAAGGCAATTGGTAAGCGTATTTTTATCTATAATGATGAAACAAATAAATGCCCGTAAAGAATAACTATAGGTTATCAGATGCAGATCTGGTAAAAAGAAAAATAAAATAACGTGATTTTATATCAATTGAATTATTTAGTATTAGTTATCCTCAAGATTACGCTCAAATAAATCTATAAGTGCATCAATTACCGCATCCTTATCTTCCCCTTCTGCACTAATTTGCACTTGATGACCTTTGCGGGCAGCAAGGGTCATGACTGAAATTAGACTGTTAGCTTTTACAGGGCCTTTATTTTCAGTGAGATTCTTGACCATCACTTTGGCGTTATATCTGCCAATTGTTTTGACAAATAAAACTGCCGGTCTGGCATGTAAGCCTTGTTCATTTGGAACGATGAGGATGACCTCTCGTTTGTTATTATCCTTGTCTGGGGTGATTTCTACAGCGGGTTGTTCCTCTGGAAACATTTCGATCATATCCGAGAGTTGTTCGGTTTTGAGCTTCAGAGATTGCATTGCCTCAGTATAAACTTCATTTAGGTCAGACCCAAGACCCGCTTGAACTGCAGATGTAACAGCACCCTCAATAAAAGGTGCTGGGCAAACTTTGATATTGGCTTTCATTTCGTCAGAAAGCAGGTCAAGAGCCATCTCAGTGCTCATGACGGCGCTGCCCAAATCCATCAAAATTAGGACTCCATCATCTGAATAAACAGTTTTAATTGCTTCCATAATTTCCATGGCGTTGGTACCCAATTCCTGGTTGTCTTCACCAATTCCTGCTGCGGTTATAATTTTGACGGTTTCTGCAGCCGTCATTTGTTTTACCATTTCGGCGACACCATCAGCCAATTTTTTACTGTGTGACACTAAAACAATATTGACCATTTAAATTTTCCTGTTGATTTGTTTGTTTCTCAAAAATTATACAATCATGTGTTTCTAGGAAGCAAAAAAACGATTTGAATTCACCAGATATGCTGTAAGCAACATCCTATCCAAAATGCTGATTAATAGCTTCATTAACCACCTTAACATTAGGAATTACTTTGTGTGGACATGAAAGTATTATTCTTTTTTGTCCTTATTAAATAATTTGTGGAAGGCGTTCATCCCATAATAGACCAACAGGATGCTGCCACCTATAAGCAGCCCCCACAAAATTCCCTTGCCCCAGTTTCCCTCATATTTAATTATTTGATAACCGACCCATAATGCTAAACTCAAGCTGATTGCGACAATGATCCTGAACCCTTTGTTCTTTTGGATCCATGGTCGTCGTTGGTAATCTTCTGCTGGTTTGTTTTCATTCTTCTTGCTCAAGATAATCTCCCAAGGGATAAGTTCTGTAAAGTTCTATCGAATAAAAGAAAGGGCGGCGGAAAACCGCCGCCCCTTGTCTTTCATAAAACGAGTGATTAGCCTCAAATCCAATCGAAGGTCCGGGTAACAGCTTTCTTCCAGCCTTTGTAGAGTTTCTTGCGTTCTTCCTCACCCATCTGGGGATGCCATTCTTTATCAATACCCCAGTTCTCACGCAGATCTTCAACCTCTTCCCAGAAGCCAACGGCCAGGCCGGCAGCATAGGCTGCACCAAGCGCTGTCGTTTCAGCGACGGTTGGTCGAATAACAGGAACGCCCAGGATGTCGGATTGGAATTGCATTAAGAGTTCATTGAAGACCATACCGCCATCAACCTTGAGGGCTTTAAGTTCAACGCCTGAATCCTTATTCATAGCATCAAGCACCTCACGGGTCTGATAGGCTGTAGCTTCAAGGGCAGCGCGGGCAATGTGGCCAGAGTTAATATAGCGTGTTAAGCCAACAATGACGCCGCGTGCATCGCTCTTCCAGTAGGGAGCGAACAAACCAGAGAATGCGGGTACGAAGTAAATACCACCTGAATCCTCAACTGTTTTTGCGAGTTTTTCAATCTCAGGTGATTTTTCAATCATCTTCAGGTTGTCACGCAGCCATTGTACCAAAGCACCTGTGATGGCGATAGAGCCCTCGAGTGCGTACACAGCGGGTTGATCACCAATTTTATAACCGAGAGTGGTCAACAAACCGTTTTTCGATTGAATTGGTTTTGTACCCGTGTTGAGCAACATGAAGCAGCCTGTACCATAGGTGTTTTTTGCCTCACCAGGTGCATAACATGTCTGACCGAAGAGGGCTGCCTGTTGGTCACCCAAGTCACCGGCAACAGGAATGCCATCCAGGCCGCTATTCTTGGCATAGCCGTAGACTTCGCTGGAAGCCTTGATGGCGGGCAGCATGGAACGTGGAATTTCCATGACCTTTAACATGTCGGGGTCCCAGTCCAGAGTCTCAAGATTCATCAACATGGTGCGGGAGGCATTGGTAACGTCAGTGACATGAACGCCGCCCTTTGGGCCGCCGGTCAGATTCCAGATGACCCATGTGTCGATATTGCCGAACAACAATTCACCCTTTTCCGCTTTTTCACGGGCGCCTTCCACATTTTCAAGCATCCATTTAACTTTTGGTCCTGAGAAATAGGTTGCTAAGGGCAACCCGACTTTTTCGCGGAAGCGATCCTGGCCACCATCTTTGGCAAGTTCATTACAGATTTTATCTGTGCGGGTGTCCTGCCAAACGATTGCGTTGTGAATTGGTTTACCAGTTGCTTTTTCCCACACAACCGTGGTTTCGCGCTGGTTGGTAATACCGCAGGCAGCGATATCCTTGATATCAATCTTATATTTATCCAGAGCGCCCTTAATTACCTCTTGGGTCGCTTGCCAGATCTCTAATGGATCATGTTCCACCCAGCCTGGTTTGGGATAGATTTGCTCGTGCTCTTTTTGATCTACACCAACAACAGCACCTTTATGATCAAAGATCATAAATCGGGTGCTGGTCGTACCTTGATCGATTGCAACTGCATATTTTGCCATTAGTGTCTCCTTTTTACCTAATTTTGGTTTAGTATTTTCCACTATGAATTTGCCCATGTTTTTGCGGCGGTATCAAGCAGCATAAAAGTTGAAGTGGCACCAGGATCTTGATGACCAGCGCTTCGTTCGCCCAGATAGCTGGCACGTCCCTTGCGGGCTACAAGGGGGATTGTCGCTATCATGCCTTCTTCTGCCGCTTTTGCCGACTTATTCAATCCTTCCCCGAGTGTCAATCCCTGTTGGGTGGCATCCTTAAGGGCTTGTACAGCCGGGGTTAACGCGTCAACCATCGTTTTATCACCAGGAGAGGCTTTTCCCAGCTTAACGACGCCTTGTGTAGCTGCCTCAAGTGCATTCGCCCAGTCTTCTAAGTCAAATTCCGATTTTCCGTCAATTGACTTTCCCATCTGGATAAATACCGTAGAATACAAAGGACCAGCGGCACCGCCAACCTTTGAGAGTAAGGACATACCGACGCCCATCAAAATTTTACCGATATCTTTGTTTTCATTGTCTGGTAATTTATCAAGGACAGCACCGAAACCCCTGTGCATGTTTGCGCCATGGTCTCCATCGCCAATGGGTGAATCCAGTTCTGTTAGATAATCTTTATTGTCAGCGATAACTTGTGCATAGGCACGAATCCACTCAAGAACATCATTATTTGTAACAGCCACTTATACCTCACTTATAATAGAGTCTGGATTTTTGATCCAGACTCTATGTTTTACTTTGATTTTTCTACACTCCCCAGCGCATGCCGGCAGTCTTGACCGGTGCATCCCAGAGTTTGATCAGGTCTTCGTCCATCTTCAAGAGTGTGAATGAACATCCGGCCATTTCAAGACTCGTGATATAAGGGCCAATTAAGTTGCGGACAACTTTTATGCCCTTAGCTTCGAGGATCTCAACAGCTTTCCGATAGAGGATGTAAAGCTCAATCAGGGGTGTTCCACCCATGCTGTTCACGAACAACAGCACCTCATCACCCGACTTATAGGGTATGTCTTCAATGATGGGGGTCATGAGCATTTCGGTAACCTCATCCGCTGGTTTAATCTTCATCCGAGTACGACCCGGTTCACCATGAATGCCAATGCCTATTTCCATTTCATCTTCAGGAAGATCAAAGGTTGGCTTTCCAGCATGTGGAACAGTGCAGGATGTTAATGCCATACCCATACTTCGACCTTGATCGTTGATTTTACGGGCTAAATCGGCGATTTCTTGGAGTGATCGTCCCTCTTCAGCTGCTGCACCGACAAGTTTCTCCATCAAGACTGTCAGTCCTACGCCGCGACGACCTGCGGTCCATGTGCTGTCTTTCACAGCAACATCATCATTAACAACGACTGCTTCGACATCAATTCCTTCGGCTTTGGCAAGATCTGCTGCCATTTCAAAGTTCATGACATCGCCCGTGTAATTTTTGACGATATGCAATACACCTGCCCCGCCGTCAATCGCTTTCGTTGCTTCTAACATTTGGTCAGGGGTCGGACTGGTAAATACAGCCCCCGGGCAGGCAGCATCGAGCATGCCCATGCCAACAAAACCACCATGCATGGGTTCATGACCGCTGCCACCACCAGAGAGGAGGCCTACTTTACCTTTTACCGGCGCATCTACGCGCACGATATAATCTGGGTCGTAATGGACTTTGACCAGATCAGGGTGGGCGAGTTCAATTCCTTTAAATTCCTCTAATACAACTTCATCTGGCTTATTGATTAGCTTTTTCATTTTTACTCACCCTGAGGAAGATTCTTTGAAATGAACATGTCATAAAGAACAGCGCCAATAGGGCCAGCAATCGCGGGGATCAGGACGGGTGGGATCAACCAGTACCACCCATCAAACAAGCCTTTTGTACCAACGAGCAAACCGAAGATCCGAGGACCAAGGTCACGAGCAGGGTTAATGGAGTAGCCGCTGGGACCGCCCAGGGAGAGACCAACCGCCAGGACTGTGAAACCAACCACGAAAACTCCCAGGTTGTCTTTGAGGCCCATATTCTTAGCATCACCAGAGGCGAGGATACCCCAGATCAAGACCATCGTGCCAAAGAATTCAGCAATACCGGCCGTCAGCATGCTGTAACCGCCTGTGCTTGTTGCTTGTGCGGCCTGGAAGAAGGATTCTTGGAAAACAGCGCCAGGTCCCGTCGTCCAGACATTGGGCATGCCGGCTGCAACAAGGCCGTCACGATAAACCAAATACACGGCAAAGGCACCGAGGAAGGCGCCGATCATTTGGGCAATAATGTAAGGAAGGACTTTCTTCCAGGGGAAGCCTCGTTTGAAAGCCAAAGCAAGCGTTACCGCTGGATTGAGGTGTGCGCCAGAAACACCGCCGGAAATATAAACCGCGATGATCACCGCAAAGGCCCAGCCAATAGTGATGGTGTTCCAGTTATAAGCAGCGCCAGCAAGCCTGGGGGCCAAACCTACTTCGGCGACAACACCGTCACCCAGGAGGATCAATATAAACGTACCAAATACCTCCCCAATAAATTCTTTCATTGTTCTGTCTTTCATCTTTTTTGACTCCTTAATTTTTATATATTAATTGAATGATGTACAACAAAACTTACCTGCCTACAGATTTTCTTATTTTCGATAGGAACTCCTTTCCCAGCCCAATGCCAAAAGTAATAAACACCACCTCATTGATCTTGCTTAGATTAACAAAATGTTTTCATGTAGAGCGGTGGCGTCCAATTATAGATAACCGGATCAGGTTCATACATCGTGTTATTTTGGGAGTTGATGGCAACGGTTGTATTTAGAAGCATTCTAAATTTTTTATAAAGAACCTCGAACCGGAAAATTGGTATAAGTGCATTGTCCAATTGATACATTTGTTAAGTTGTGGTTAATAATTTGTGAACACTGTTAAAATTTATATCATACTTTATTAACTTAGTCAATATATACGTGTAGAGAGTATTGAAATTCAAACCGCTCATCTCATCCAGGGCACGCTGTGACAGGCCGCGCATCTGGCGCAGCTCCTGCAGGCGCTGGCCGACATTGATCTCTGCCTCCTTAGCGTCATCGGGCAGCATAAGCTGTGAAAGGCGCTGCCACCAACGACTGTGTTGCGGATAAGCCCGCAGGTGGTCTTTGCTTGCCACACTTCTTCCTTTCCATCTTGAGACTATTATTATAGTACAATATGAAATTAATTCAACTATTTTATTGTGAGGGTGTTGAAAAACAAGTCATAAATTGACAAAATTACGAAGTATAATTCAATAATAGAAAACAACTACATAGGTATCACTTGGGAATTGCAAGTGGGAATTACCAGAGCATTTTAATGTTAGAATTGTTATGATTAATCGACGGTTGTTTGGAAAGAATAAGGTTTTTTTCATGCCTTATTCTATGAAGGTTTTCTTCTGATCAAAACTGTTTGTGCTTAAAATACAATCTAAAAGGAGAAATGGAGGTTCTTGTGCAAGAAAAATATGATTACATCGTAATTGGGGCTGGTGTGGTTGGCTGCATCATTGCCCGCACACTCTCACGATATGAAGGCAGCGTGCTTCTTATTGAAAAGGAAGCGGATGTTTGTATGGGTTCAACTGCTGCCAACACCGCGATTGTGCACGCGGGCTATGATCCTCTGCCCAATACCCTAAAAGCACGAATGAATGTAGCGGGGAATGCCATGTGGGATACCCTGGCAGGTGAATTAAACTTCCCATTTGAAAGACGGGGAGACTATGTGGTAGCCGTTGGTGAGGATGAACTGCCTGCGCTTGATACTTTAATGGAATATGCAAAAATGAATGGTGTTCCCGGTTGTGTTATGTTGAGCGGTCCTGAAGTTCGCCGACGAGAGAAAAATATCACGCCAGAAGTTAGTGGTGCTTTGTGGGCATCCACTGGAGGTATTTGTGATCCCTTTGCCGTCACTGTTGCAGCAGCTGAGAACGCAGTCATGAACGGTGCGGTGGTGAAGTTGAACACCGAATTTAAGGATTTCATCATGGAAGGCGATCGGGTCATTGGCATTAAAACCAACCGCGGTGATTTTTTGTCCCGATGGGTTGTAAATTGCGCCGGGCTCTATTCTGATTTTGTCATGCATCAGGCTGGTGTACGCCCTGAATTTAAAATAAGACCGCGTAAAGGCGAATATTTTGTTTTCGATCGGGCTGATGTTGAAATTGATAATGTGCTCTTTCCGGTACCCTCTGATAAAGGAAAGGGTATTTTAGTTACAGCCACGATTCACGGAAATACGCTCCTTGGTCCTAATGCTGACATCATTGATGATAAAGAGGACAGCTCTACAACAATTTCAGGCATGGAAGAGATTTGGGCAGGTGCCCAGAAGCTTGTCCCTTCACTAAGCAGAAAATACGTTATTGCAACTTTTGCGGGTTTGCGTCCGATGGGTAATGCCCCATGTAAAACACCAGGTGTTGATTACAATAAGGACTATATCATTGAAATTCCTGATGAGGTGCGCGGTTTTGTCAATCTTGGCGGGATTGAATCGCCAGGATTAGCTTCTTCTCCTGCAATTGCCAAAGAAGTGGTTGACCTTCTCAAGGATGCAGGTGAGGAAATGCGTGTTAAGAAAGACTGGGAACCGATTCGCCCAGCACGACCTCGTTTCCGAGAGATGTCTCAAAAGAACCGTAAATTACTGGTAGATATGGATCCGAGATACGGGCGAGTGATTTGCCGTTGTGAAAATGTTACTGAGGGTGAAATTATTGCAGAGATTCACGCTCCTATTCCGGCAATAACCTACGATGCAATTAAACGCCGCACATGGCTCGGCACAGGACGCTGCCAGGGCGGATTTGATACACCTCGTGTTGTTGAAATTTTGGCTAGGGAATTAGGTGTCTCACCTTTAAAAATCACAAAGCGTGGTGAGGGATCAGAATTCTTATTTAGACCGACAAAAAAGGTGGAGGACTGATATGTTGAAGAAAGATGCCTATGATGTTGTGATTATTGGCAGCGGTCCTGGTGGTTTAGCAGCAGCCGTTGCAGCGAAGAAGGAAGGTGCTGAAGATGTGCTTGTGATCGAGCGCGATATGGAACTGGGTGGTATCTTACTCCAGTGCATTCATAACGGCTTCGGTCTAGAAATCTTTAAAGAAGACCTGCCAGGCCCAAGTTATGCGCAGCGTTATATTGATGAAAGCCTTGAGCTGGGCGTTGAGACTCTGCTGGACACGATTGTCCTTGAGTTGACTCCGGGGCGTAAAATATTTGCATCCAGCAAACAACTTGGTTTCGTTGAAATTAATGCTCGAGCGATTGTGTTGGCAATGGGTTGTCGGGAGCGTACTCGGGCTATGATCCGGATTCCAGGTATGCGCCCCGCAGGCGTGTACACAGCTGGAACAGCACAACGCTTTACTAATATAGAAGGCAAAATGCCCGGAGAGAAGGTTGTCATTCTCGGTTCCGGCGATATTGGCATGATTATGGCGCGCCGCCTTACCTTTGAAGGTGCAAAAGTTGAACGCATGTTAGAAATCTTGCCATATCTTTCAGGTTTGACTCGAAATTATGTTCAATGTTTGCAGGATTTTGATATCCCTTTGCAATTCCAGCATACGGTTAAGTTCATTTATGGCAAGAACCGGGTAGAAGCCGTTGAGATTGCTGCTGTTGATGAGAAATGGAATTTCATCCCCGGATCAGAAGAGATGATCCCCTGTGATACATTGTTGCTATCCGTTGGGTTGATCCCGGAAAACGAACTTTCACGTCAAGCAGGTGTAATTTTGGACCCTGCTACAGGCGGTCCATATGTGGATGAACGCCGGCAAACCAATATCCCAGGTATTTTTGCCGCTGGCAATGTAGTGCATGTGTATGATTTAGCGGATTGGGTTACCCTTGCAGGTTATGATGCTGGTAAGAGTGCAGCGAAATATGCTAAGGCACTGCGTGCCAGCGAATCTACCCATATCCCCGTCATTGCGGGTAAAAATGTTCATCACGTGGTTCCCCAGACGATCAACAAGTACAGTCTTGAAGATGATGAGATCGAATTGCAGTTTCGGGTTCTCAACCCCATTGAAGCCAAAGTGATGATCGAAGTGCACGATGGGAAGAATCAGATTGCCCGTAGATTAGCACGCTATGTCCGCCCGGGTGAAATGAACACCTTGGTATTGAAACCACGTCATTTTGCAGATATCGAAAAAGCAACCAGTATAACTGTAGACGTTAACCCACGATAGGAGAAATTAGTAATGGTGGAAAAAAGAAAATTAATATGTATCAGTTGCCCGGTAGGTTGTGAGCTTACAGTAACGATTGATAATGGCAAAATTGTTGATGTTGATGGTAATGCATGCAAGTTGGGCGTTGATTATGCAGAGCAAGAAATCTTTGACCCCCGACGCATGGTGGCAACGACAGTTAAAGTTAAGAATGGCTTTCACCCCCTGGTTCCGGTTTATACGGAAAATCCAGTTCCTAAGCCAATGATTAAGGATGTTTTAGTTGAGATTCGCAAAGTTGAGGTGGAAGCGCCCGTGGCCATCAATGATATCGTGATTGAAAACGTCCTCGATACTGGTATCAATGTGATTGCCAGCCGCAATATGCCAAAGGCATAATTTGTTCAGGCTGGTGCACAAAGCACAGGATGCAGGGGTGAAGTTTCCTTCCACATTAATGTGATGGTTCTCCCTGATAAATGCGCTTGGTGAGATCCTAACATTACATCAAAATAAAAATCAACTAAAAGGTATTATCCAATAGGATAATGCCTTTCTCCTTTCAGTATTGGACAACTAAAAGGATGCCTGACCTATCACTTTCTTGATTTTACAGAAACAATGCGACACTAACAAAAATCCGATCCATTTTAGTCATTTAATTGATTATTAAGCTGATCAATGGATGCATGATCGCTAAATCATAATCCCCCAGCAAATCAAAAAAATACATTCTGTCCAAAAACTATTAGGAGAATAAATTAATTCAATTTGATGAGGAAAAACTGTTTCCTAACCGAATAGATGACCGAGAAAATAAGGCAGTTGTTTGCGCCACCAGAGCCAATCGTGGTTCACATCAAACCCCCAAAAATCCACCCAGGCTGGAATCTCCTTTTCCTTCAGGATCTCTCTCATGGCGCGGGCGTCAGCCATCATATCTTCTTCCCAGGCGCCCTGCCCGGTACAGATGATGATCTCCCCCCGTCGAATCAGCGCCAGGGTGGAGGGGTCCGTCAGGTTGGGCAGGAAGTGCAGGGGCGCATTGAAATAGATATTGTCATCCATATAGTCCCCAACGAACATCCCGGGCTGGAATAATCCTGATAAGGTGATAACGGCATTGAACAAGTCCGGGTGGCGGAAGAAGAAATTCCCTGCATGGTAGCCGCCCATGCTACAGCCGGTGGTGAGCAGTTTCACGGCTTCCCCGATGCGCTGATGTACAAAAGGCACCACCTCCCGGGTGATATAGCGGTCATAATCCTCGTGCCGCCGGACTCGATCAGCAGGATGGGCTCCCCAGTTCGCCCAAGATTGGCTGTCGATGCTGTCCACGGTGAAGAATTGGACTTTCCCCCCTTCAATTAACTCCCAGGTCGCATCGATCATCCTGAAATCTTCAAACTCATAAAAGCGGCCACACATCGCCGGAAAAACAAGAATGGGTTTCCCGCTGTAACCATAAACCTTCAGTTCCATCTCCTGCCCCAGGTGGGGACTCCACCAGTGGTGATATTCAATATTCATCAATCCTCAGGAACCTTTTCCTGGATATAAGCTGCTGCCTCGAGTACCTCCGCAAGCTCAGGCGACCGAACCAGGTAGCCGTAGTCTCCAAGGGCAACAGACCATGCTCCCAAAATAGGCTGGTGTGATGGGATCAGGTGTCCATATTGCGTCATCACGGATTCATGGTTGCGGACATAATTGAAGCGAAACCGGCGGCTGACATAGCAGCAGTGATAGGGTCGTGAGTAGATCGGGTCAAAGCGGTTGTTAATGACGATATTCGCCCACTCCCGGTAGATATCAAAGTCGTTGGCGAAATTCATCATATCCGTGGTCAACCCGCCTGGCGGTCGGATGTTGACCTCCAGAGCGACAAGAGAGCCATCAGGCTTACGAAAATATTCAAAGTGGAAGAACCGTTCCCGCACGTCAAAGGCTTTGACCGTTTTGCGACCGATTAATTCCAGGTCGGCCGGGATCTCGCGAAGGGAATAATAAAAGATATCGCTGCGATCGTTTACCGTTTCCATGATCCCCCGCTGGTAGACGTGGGAGGTGTAGAAAACAATGTTCCCATCCCTGTCCGTCAGGCCGTCAAAGGTGCAGATTGCGCCTTCAATAAATTCCTCCAGGATGAAATCTGCCAGTTTTTTCTCAAGAAAAAACGCCAGCTCGTCTTCGTTGTGGATTTTGAAGGTGGCATTGGCGCCAACCCCGATATCAGGTTTGGCCACCAGGGGATAACCAACCCGGTCGGCAAATTCACGGACGTCAGCCTTATGCCTGGGTTTAACCCCTTCAGCCACCGGGATGCCTATTTTTTTGAAGACCTTCTTCATTTCAGATTTGCGTTTCATCTTCATGATATCGCCGGTTTTAATACCGTAGATGTTGAAGTCAGTGCGCAGCATGGCCTCCGTTTCCAGCCAGAATTCATTCAGTGAATCCAGACGGTCGATCTTTCCGTAGCGGTGGGTGAAATAACCCAGGGCGCGCAGGAGCTGATCATAGTTGGAAAGGGAATCCACCCGGTAATATTCCGTCAGAGCCCAGCGCAGCTCGTGGGGCAGCCGATCATAGGATTCATCAGCTATGCCCAGGACATTACCTCCCATGCGTTTGAGCTGCAGGCTGAAGTTGACATAGTTGGGCGGGTAATGCGGGGAAAGGAAGACAAAGTTCATACCATTTCCTTTCGAAAGTTGGAGTATAGCTGTTTTTCTTTGGTGTTGTCCCATTATACAGGAATGGACCATTCCGTGTGTTAACATCAGATTAAGTCAATTGCACAGCAGTACTGCTGTCGTTGAGATGTATTGTGTCATCTAGAGATGCGAAATATTTTCTCTTTGAATTAAATATAGAAAGTGGGCGCGGACTGCGAACGACCAAAGGAAGCGCAGGGCGTCGCTCGAACCCACGACCTTTGCGAAGCACCCCCGTAGGGGGCACCATTCTTATAAG
>CAYTXE010000062.1:0-13321 GCA_964441045.1 uncultured Candidatus Brevefilum sp. | reverse complement strand
CTAATCATTGATTATATCCCAGCTATGAAACCATTAGGAAATATTGCATCACTGATTAATTATAAATACATTTCTACGTCACAGGATTTATTCCAAATATAAAAAATGCCCCCATGAAAGTGACAGAGGGCATATATGATTTTCAGTATCTTAAGAATCAATTAGTTGTTGCAGTTCGCGCAGCTTTAATATTGTCCTTAATCTGCTGAATATGCTCATCCACATGTTTGGGCGTGTCTAACAAAGCCATCGCCAGCCTTGTGTAACTTGCTTTCCGTCGAGTGAAATTAGGCTTGAGGAAGGCTATTGAGGCAACAGTTTCCTTCAAACTCCGCCGAAACTCAGTGATCAGGTCATCAACGCCAGGATAAGTCGTTAAGGTCGCTTTTATTCGGAATAACCGATCTCCAGGCCATTGGTCGTAGAATCGCTCTTGATCAGCAACCAAATCATTAATCCAACTATGCAGATCTCGTTCATTATGGATAAGATGAACTAATACTTCCTTCGCTGACCATTCTTCCGGTCCTGTGGAATAGGAAGCTTCAGCATCGGTAACACCCTTAAATACATTTTCCAATGATTCAATCATTTTTGAGCTTCTAGATTCAAGCTCTTTAGCTAATTCTTCTGGTAACTCTGGAATCGGATCGATTTTTTGAACCATCGTATCAATACTTAAGACCTTTTTATCTGGTCCTCTAAATACTTCAACAGCTAACTGATCCCCAGGTTTAAATGCATTGATAATCAAACCCAATGACTTGATACGCTCAACTTTTTTACCTTCGATGGCAACAATCACATCATTTGACTGCATCCCAGCCTTTTCAGCACCATATCCTTGTAATACATCTGCAACAAGTACACCGTAATCAACAGGCAAATTTAAGTTATCTCTTGAATCCTTTGTAATGTCATTGAGATTTTCCGGATAGATGCCAATTAAAGGCCGGTTCACTAACCGTAAATCACGCCCCTCTTCAAGCGTGTTTTTTAAATTCTCTAATCCTAAAGCCCATCCCTTAGCAATTTCTTCACGCGATATCTCCCATTCAACCCCATCCCCCAATCCAGTGTGGCGGAGCTCCACTAAGAAAACCGCTTCATCCTCAAGTGGTGCAATAGATACATCTACCTGTGTCCAATTCGGTTCATCTTTACCAATCCAAGAAAATGAAACAGCCTTATTCGGAACGAGTTTCAGGTAATGACCACTTGCGAAATAGCCACGATTCCACGCAAGAAAGAACCAACCTCCCTCGTCAAGATTTATCGTTACAATATCACACAACCATTCCCGTATTGCTGAGGAAGAAGTAAAAGCTCGATAAATTAGGTCAGCAGGCGCGTTGATAACCTTCTTATATGTTAATGAATCTCTATCGGTCATCTCCGGTCCTCCATGTGAATTCATAATGATTTCTATAATATATTCAGTATACCTTGATCTATAGTTGTGAACAATTCAGCATAACGCTTACAAGGAGGTGCGTTATTAAGAGAAAATCATCAAAAAAGGCGGAAGATCTTTCACCGAATAACAATGATAAAATTGAAATAATATTATTCCCAATTTCGAATTCTTAATGGTAAGATAGCAAGGATATTATTGCAATGACCCCAATACATTGATTGACAGAAATCATGTTAATAGCATCAGGCAAATAGAACACAAATCTATCATTACATTTTTCTTAGATTATTTAGGAATCATTAATGAGCTAAGGAAGGCAAAATGGCAGGACTTTCTCGTGAATTAGGCATTGACCTGGGAACTTTGAATACAAGGATCGCTGAGGGGAAAAATATCCTTATCCAAGAACCGACGATAGCCGCGATTCTACTTGATGAATTGAAACTCGTAGAAATCGGAAAAGCTGCGCTGGATATGTTGGGGCGGGTTCCTGAAAATATCGAGGTCAATCGCCCCATGCGTTATGGTGTGATTGCTGAATACGAAATCACAGAAAACTTACTCCGTGAGTGGATTCGCCAGGTTACAGGACGGATGTTGCTATTTCGTCCCAAGTTCATGCTCACGATACCCTATGGAATTACCAGTGTAGAGCGACGTGCTGTTTATGAGGTGGGGTTAGGAGCTGGCAGTCGTGATGTAAATTTAATTCAACAACCACTTGCTGCGGCTATTGGTGTTGACCTCCCCATTGGAACACCAACGGGAAATATGATCATTTGTCTGGGTGGTGGTACATCACAAGCAGCGGTTTTAGCTATGAATGGTATTGTCTCTGCCAGAACGACACGTGTTGCTGGATTACACCTGGATGAAGCGGTCATCGATTATGTTCGTCAGAAATATGGCCTGATTATTGGTCAGCCGACAGCGGAGGAATTGAAAATTCAAATTGGCGCGGCTATACCTCAGGATGAGCAGAAAACTTTAGAAATCCAGGGACAGGACCAGGTAACCGGATTACCACGCCCAGCAACTCTGACCACGGATGAAATTGTTGAAGCCCTCCAAACACCGCTAGAAAACATAGCGGATACAATACGACGTGTTCTGGAAAAAACGCCACCCGAATTGATTTCTGACATTATCGATCGAGGTGTGGCACTTTGTGGTGGAACTTCCTTACTGCACGGTATTGATCGGTATCTAACCAGGACTCTGGGCATCCCTGCCTACCTGGTAGATAATCCCACAACCTGCATCGTCGAGGGAGCAGCAAAAGCCTTTTCAAACCTTGAAGCTTTGAGCCGAAATTTACCACCAAAAGCATATTGACACGGATAATGCATAAGGATGGTATGAAAAAGAAAAAAGCGACTGAAAACACCGTTTCTGAAGGCATTTTCGGTCAAGAAATCGGATCCTTTCCAGTTAAAAACATTAAAATCAAACGCTGGGGGTTCGTCACTTTTGGTATATTGACACTCCTATCCTCACTGATTTTCTTCCTTTTATACTTATTCGATACTATCTCTGCGATCAACATTTACGGTCTTGCCATCCTGATGAAACGGATACACATTTTTCTTATTTTTATCAGCTTGGGTTTGTTAATTGGTATACCTGCACTGGTTTGCGCTCATTACCAGTGGCATAATGGCATCACACTTTACGAAAACGGGATGATTTTACGAAAAAACCGACGAATATGGAACTGGTTTTGGAAGGATATTTCACGCCTTGATTCACAAGTCACATCTATTGCCTTTGCTGGAAGTGATGTGGCACAAAAGATAAACCTCATTATGCAAAACCAACAGCATCAAGAAATGATCATTCATCACCAATATGAATCTATGAAAAGTTTGGTCCAACAAATCCGTTTATCAGTGTTACCAATCTTATATGATCATGCTGTGAACAAATTATTTAACGAAGAGAGCATTATTTTCCGAAATGACCTCAAAGCCACTCTGAATGGATTGGTCATCAAGGATCAATTAATACCCTATTCCAAGCTCGATCAACCGAGAATAAAGAACAGGTACCTGGAGTTTATACTTAAGCCAGAAAGCAAAAAAATATTCCAATTTAAGCTTAATCAAATTAAGAACCTGGATTTACTTCTCCAGCTAATCGCATACCCTCCACTCATTAACATTTAGTTGACATCTAAATTAGGGACCATCTGTTGAATATGCATCAGTGGATCCAGATGATGCACACATACGTTTTCCGGCACAATTAATTTTTCCTGTGTAAAGTTGATAATCCCTCTAATACCAGCCCCGATCAAACGATCCACGATTAATTGTACAGATGCGTTTTGAAGCGTGATAATGGCAATTCTAATTCCCATACCTTTCAACTTTTCTTCTATTGAATCCACATGGTAAACGGTATTTGAACCCAACTTCGTACCTATTGTCTTTAGATCATTATCAAATAATAAACGAATTTCAATTCCTTGTTTGGCAAAGCGTTGATCATTTACTAATGCAGATCCAAATCCACCCATCCCAATGATAATGACCTTCCAAACCCGATCCAGTTGTAATTTTTTTGGTAAAAGTTCAAGGAGTTGATAAATCGAATATCCCCTTCCAGAGCTTCCCATAGAACCAAAGCAAGACAAGTCTCTCCTTACAACCGATGGACTAACACCAGAACGCTCAGCCAATTGTCTTGACGAGATCCTCTGTAAACCTTGTTTTGCCATCTTGTTTAATACATTTAAATATCCAACCAATCGGTTGTTAACGTTCTTTTGTGGAGCTTCTTCATTCATCAGACCTTATCCTGTATAATAACAATAAGTTTTCTCGTGCCTGCTTATTGAATTTTCATCATTATACGTTAATTTTCACAGGATCAATTTTCAACAGGCTAAACCTGAGAAAATCTTAGGGTACACATATAAACTTAAGTTAAAATAAAGAAACAAGAATTGATAACACTATTGGAGGAACTATGAAAGCTGGAAGGATCATTGCATTTATCACAGCTGCGGTATTTATCATCTTTGCCTTTCTATTCATTTTGGGTGCATTCAGCCCTGAGGGATCTCCAGGTTGGATCATTGTGGGTATCATCGGCTTGGTGATTGGTTTTGTTTTAATTTTCCTTGGAATTAAACTGCAACCACCACAAAAACCCGGTGAACAAGTCGTTAATTTGAACGTAGATTTACCAGGCGACGTGAGTATGGAAACCATCAAATGTAAGGCTTGCGGTGGTCCACTTACCTCGAAAGATATCAAAATGGTAGCAGGTGCTCCTGTGGTTGAATGCCCCCATTGTTCAACAACCTATCAATTGACAGAAGAACCCAAGTGGTGACCTATGAAAACATTTCGAATATTCCTTCTATCCCTGATATTTATCAGTCTATTTACCTTACCTGATCCTGCTTCAGCACAAGACTACCGATACACAGTAAGCACTTATGAAGTGGAAGCGTACATTGAAGCAGATGGGACGCTGTCGCTTTCCTACTATATGGAATTCCAAAATGCACCGAACGGTGCGGCGATCGACTTTATTGATGTAGGGATGCCGACCCCAGCATTTAGTCAAAGTGTCATTGAAGCTCAGGTTGATGATCTTCCCATTACAAAAATCGAGGATTCCCCTTACGTCACCTACGGATTTGCACTTAATCTTGAAGACAAGGCTATTCCACCTGGTCAATCTGGGATTGTAACCATCTGGATTCCAGGTGTTGAGAATGTCCTTTATGAGTATGACGAAGGAGATCGAGAAAACTACGCCAGCTTTCTCTTCAGCCCAAATTGGTTTGACCCTTCTGGTGATAAAACTTCTGAAACGGAATACCGAATGACCATTATCCTGCCTCCGGATGTTGGGGACGAAGAAGGTGTTTATTATTATCCGGAAAGATGGCCAGGAGACATTGAGCCAGACGATATCGGTAGAACTGCAGCAGAAGATCGTGTTTATTACTCCTGGTTCACAGATCAGGCCAATACACACTCGGAATACAGATTTGGGGCAGCATTTCCCAGCACTTATGTCGCCGAGGGTGCAATTGCTGCGGAAGAGACATACAGCCCACCTGATTCACCAAACGGTGGTTCAGGTTTCTTCTCAACCATCCTTAGTTATCTTAGCGGCAATTTTTGCTGCGTGGGAATCGGTTTGTTCTTCGCTGCAATTTTTGGGTTTAGCATTTATCAAGGCACAATGGGTGCAAAAAAACGCAAAATGAAATACCTGCCGCCAAAGATGAAAATCGAGGGTCATGGCATCAAACGCGGTCTAACTGCGGTTGAAGCAGCTATCCTTATGGAACAACCCATGGACAAGGTGATGACTATGATCTTGTTTGGTGCGCTCAAGAAGGAAGCTGCCATTGTCAAACAGCAGGATCCGCTAACTCTTGAGGTTTCTGAACCCTTACCAGAGAAATTACATCCCTATGAAGAGGAATTCCTGGTGTCATTCAAAGCACCGAAAAATAAACGGCGAGCTGCGCTGCAGAAGATGATGGTTAATCTCGTCAACAGTGTTTCCAAGAAAATGAAAGGTTTTTCTCGTAAGGAATCCATTGCATACTATGAAGACATCATGCGCAGGGCATGGAAGATGGTCGAAGAGGCAGAAACCCCACAGGTTAAGAGCGAATACTACGATCAGACACTTGAATGGACCATGCTCGATGATGAATATGAAGATCGTACTCGCCGAACCTTCACGGGTGGCCCCGTATTTGTGCCTATGTGGTGGCCGCGATACTCACCGAGTTATCGTGAAAGCATCGGAGGCAGTGTAAGCACTGCAACAAGCGGCAGGGGATCAATTGGTAAACCTTCCGGTGGTGGATCAGTATCACTGCCTCACATCCCTGGTTCTGATTTTGCTGCTGGCGTGATCAATGGCACCACCGGAATGGCAGCAGGTGCCATAGGCAGCCTGACATCCTTCACTAATGGCATCACTACTCGAACGAATCCAATCCCAGTCACCACTCGAAGCGGTTCGGGTGGATTCAGAGGCGGTGGCGGTAGTTCCTGTGCCTGCGCTTGTGCATGCGCGGGATGCGCTTGCGCTTGTGCTGGTGGTGGACGTTAATCCCCTTGAAAATCCTTCCCTCCTGGAAAATTTATCACCTGGAGGGATGAAAAATAAAATGAAACCTAATCGTCCACTTATCAATAAATTATCACGTGCTTTTTCTCGATCATCCATACCTGAAGAAGGGATTTTCCATTATCGACTTGAAGAGGATGACCATAAGACGCGCATACACCTTAGGATCGATCCTGATGGACATGGTTTATTGATCATTAATGCCAATCGTGTCATCCACCTAAATCCATCAGCCACAGTGATGGCCTATCTACATCTTGAGGGGAAATCACAGTTGGAGATTTCCAACGCTCTCCATAAGAGGTTCCAAGTATCTCACTCGAAAGCACATCAGGATTTTCAGGAATTTTGTTTGCAGCTTGAGGCGTTACTTGAACCCAATGGAGCCTGTCCCATTTGTGACCTGAACCTTGAAACCACAGCTCCATTTAGTGCTAAACCAAGTGCCCCCTATCGAATGGATCTGGCAATCACTTACCGCTGCAATAACAATTGCAGCCATTGTTATAATGCCCGTTCACGCCAATTTCCTGAAATGAGCGTTGACAATTGGAAACAGGTGATTGATAAGGTTTGGTCTTTGCGAATTCCCCATGTAGTTTTCACCGGAGGTGAACCGACCCTCTTTAAGGGATTGGTGGAACTGGTTCATTACGCAGAAGAAAAGGGGCTGATTACCGGTCTTAATACCAACGGTCGGAAATTAGCCAATCCTGAATTTTTAAAGGCCTTGATAGATGCTGGACTTGATCATGTTCAGATCACCTTAGAATCACATGATTCTGTTATTCATGACCGCATGGTAGCTGCAAAAGGTGCATGGGATGAAACTGTAACCGGAATAAAAAATGTCGTAGCAAGCCACCTTTACGTGATGACCAACACAACCCTTTTAAAGCATAATTGCGATTCTATAGAATCCACTTTACATTTCTTGGCGAAGCTAGGTGTTCCAACCGTCGGATTGAACGCCCTGATTTACGCAGGAAAAGGTAAGGAAGTCGGCACAGGACTGCACGAAGAAGAACTGCCGCCATTATTGGATACAGCTCGCGAGATTACCGAATCAAATAATCAGCGGCTGATCTGGTATACACCTACACAATATTGCCATTTCAATCCAATTCAACTCAACCTTGGTGTAAAAGGTTGTACAGCAGCTTTATATAACATGTGTGTTGAACCTAACGGCGATGTAATCCCCTGCCAATCCTACTATCATTCTCTAGGGAACCTGCTAGAAGTCGACTGGGATGAAATATGGGAACATCCTCTGGCCTTAAAATTGAGGAACCGAAGTGACGTTCCAGAAGGATGTAAACACTGTGATTTCTTTCCTGAATGCGGTGGTGGGTGTCCACTGGCCAGGGAACATCAAACAATTGATCCCATCCAAAATCCAATATTTTCAATCAGTCCAAAGTGAACGGAGTAAATAAAATGGATAATCAAAATCTATTTCAAAAAATCAAGGCATTCTTTTCAAACAAAGAACCTCTCTCACCCGGTATGTACACCTACAAAAGTCCATCAGATGCGAGTGATCAATACCGGCTTCACCTCAGAATTGAGAAAGATGGGTCAGGGATATTGGTTATCAATGCGGCAACGATACTGCACCTGAATCAAACAGCTGTGGAATTTGCATATCATTTCATCCAGCAAACTGAAGTGGACATTGTGATTAACCAGGTTTCCAAAAGATACCAGGTTGACAAATCCCAGATCAAAGCCGATTTCATGGCATTCAAGGACAAAATCGATACGCTGATACACACACCTGACCTCGACCCGGTTACATATCTCGATATTGAAAGGCAGGAACCCTACAGCGCTGAAATTAGTGCACCCTACCGAATGGATTGTGCCCTGACTTACCGTGTTGGTGAAGGCAGCCATATAGAACACGCCCCTGTTGACCGGGTTGATCGGGAACTCTCCACGGAGGAATGGGGCATCATTCTGAATAAAGCCGCTAAGATTGGTATTCCCCATTTGCTGTTCACTGGTGGCGAACCCACACTTAGAGAAGATCTGCCCGATCTGATTTTGAAAGCTGAGGAATTGGGTTTGGTCACTGGACTGCTTACGAATGGTCTTAAGTTGGGTGATGACGACTATCGTAATACACTCCTCAGGAATGGATTGGACCATTTGATGATCGTCTTCGATACCAAGAAAGAAGAAATGTGGCGGATTTTGGAGACGGTTCTTGCAGAAGATATTTTTACGACTGTCCATCTAACACTGAGAAAAGACGAGATATTAAACCCTCAAATCAAAAGGTTAGCAGAAATGGGAGCCAATGCCCTCTCTTTGAGCACTGTTGATAAGAACATGAATGAAAAGCTGCAGGAATTGCGTGATACAGCAGCTGTGCAGCAATTAGATTTAGTTTGGGATTTGCCCGTTCCTTATTCTTGTAATAATCCTGTCGCATTGGAGTTGGAGGAGGCAGACGACTCTCAGGAACCTCCCGAGGGAGCTGGAAAAGCCTGGCTGTACGTTGAGCCTGATGGTGATGTTCTACCTGCACAGGGTATGTACGACCAAATCCTGGGCAACTTCCTGACAGACCCATGGGAGGATATCTGGAAAACAAAATAATTCCAGCTACCCCGTCCTCTCCTTCCCTAAGTGATTGGCACCATCGATATTTACAGCAAGCAAGATGGACAGGAGAAATCCGAAAGCACCTTTTTAACAGGACTGACCTTCATACCAGTGATAAGATTTTGGAGGTTGGATCAGGTACAGGTGCTGTTCTAGAATCGCTGCTGGAAGAAGGTGATTTTTTCCTCTCTGGTATCGACATAGATCGATCTAGCTTACACTTTGCACAAAATTTACAGAAATCTTTCCGATTGGTACAGGCAAACGGTTATGAGCTGCCTTTTCCAGATGATAGCTTTACCATTAGCTACTGCCATTACTTGCTTTTATGGGTAAAACATCCAGATCGCATCCTGGCGGAAATGCGGCGCGTGACCAAGAAAGGGGGATGTGTGATCACATTGGCTGAGCCAGACTATCAATCACGAATTGATTTCCCACCACCATTGGATCAGTTGGGTGAACAACAAACCCAATCTCTACAAGCACAGGGGGCAGACATCAGCATCGGGCGCAAACTAGGCATGCTTTTCAATAACGTAGGTTTTATTGAGGTTGAAATTGGCATTCTCGGTGCTCAATGGACAGCAATAAGAAAACACCATCTGAATGAGATAGAATGGATGACCATCCAATCAGATTTGGCCGATCAATTATCAAACCAAATCTTGTTAGCTTATCAAGAATTAGACCAAACGGCCAGGGCAAATGGGGCGCGCGTCTTATTCATCCCCACTTTTTACGCTGCCGGCGTTGTCCCTTAATCAACAATATTGGGGGGAAACCCATCTTGTATGAAGTTAGTTTGAATACAAATTACCTTAGATTTACCTACCTGAGAACAATTACTCGTACCTGAATCGCCATACGCCAATTGCAAAGAAAAGTAATGCAAACCCAAAAAGAATGCTGCTTTCAAGCAGCACACCTGACAGTCCTGCACCTCGCACTGCAATATCAAGAAATCCCTGCATAGCCCAGGTTGTTGGCAGCACCTTGGCAGCAGAACGAATAACTTCTGGGAAGAGTTCAATCGGATACCAGCACCCTCCCATCATCGCCATCACCATGCCAATCATCATGGAAAGACCATTGCCTTGCCCTTCGGTCTGTCAATCGCGAGTAACAAGATAATTCTTGCTTGCCAATTGTTCTAAACACGGCTATAATAACAGTCCAAATCGGGGCGTGGCGCAGTCCGGCTAGCGCGCTTGCATGGGGTGTAAGAGGCCCTGGGTTCGAATCCCAGCGCCCCGACTTGAAACCGCTTACGAAGCCTTACAAGAAACGTAGGCGGTTTTTGATTTAACAAACTAGTACAACAATTTACAATTGAGTAATAAAGGAGTTGAAACGGGTGGGATGGTTAGCCTCTCCTTCCATGTCAGCAATACATGTACGCAAGCGGGAGATGAAATCGTTCAATTCTATAGCGAGGATGAATATCCCTGCTCCCCGCTTCCAGTTAAGAAATTGAAAGATTATAAGAATCTTTCTCTGACTCTCGATGAGACAAAGCAAGTTTCTTTTGATCTGAATATGAACAAAAAGACTTTCTAAAGCCCAGATCTTGAGTTGGTGATAGAAGCCGGAAATGTAAAAATATTGATTTGGTCTTCAAGTAAAAAACTCTCCTGACCGATACCCTGACAGTTCGTAAAGGAAAGATCTTAGCGAAAAAAGACAGAGTTTTCGAATTCTCAGTCTGAATTGCGTAGAAAAATTGGTAAAATATTTAGTGAATGAATTTGATTAAATCTTGTGAGCAATCGCAAAAATAGGAGTTTTTAATGGCAAAATATGAACCAAAACCAGAGCATAAATTCACATTCGGATTGTGGACGGTAGGCAACCAGGGTAGGGATCCATTTGGAAGTGAGACACGGCCGAAAAAGACACCTGCAGAACTTGTCTACCTTTTAGGCGAAACCGGGGCATATGGTGTGAACTTCCATGATAATGACCTCATTCCAATCGACGCAACGCCTTCAGAGGTTGACGCGATTAAGAAGGAATTTAGAAAAGCGCTGTCAGAGACCGGGTTGGTCGTACCGATGGCTACAACCAATCTCTTTACTAATCCAATCTTCAAGGATGGTGCATTTACATCCAATGATCCAAAAGTGCGCGCATATGCAATCCAGAAAACAATGAAAGCCATAGACCTTGGTGTTGAATTTGGGGCGAAAGTGTATGTGTTTTGGGGTGGGAGAGAGGGTACAGAGACCGACTCATCAAAGAATCCTGTGGCAGCTATAAGGCGTAACAGGGAGGCAATGAATTTCCTCTGTAATTATGTAAAAGATCAAGGATATGATCTGAAATTTGCGTTGGAAGCAAAGCCGAATGAGCCACGAGGTGATATGTATAATCCGACCACAGGACATATGCTGGCTTTCATTGAGACACTGGATTATCCTGAGATGGTTGGTGTAAACCCTGAAGTTGCTCACGAGCACATGTCCGGCATCAATTTCATGCATGGCGTGGCGCAAGCATGGGAAGCTGGCAAATTGTTCCACATTGACCTGAACGACCAGTATCCGGGCAGGTATGACCAGGATCTGAGGTTTGGATGCAGGGACATCAAAGCCGCGTTCTATCTGGTTAAATTCCTCGAAGATGTCAAATACTCCGGTTCCAGGCATTTTGATGCGCACGCTTATCGCACTGAAGATTATGAAGGTGTGAAAGATTTCGCACGTGGATGTATGCGAACTTACTTGATCCTGAAAGAAAAAGCAGAACAGTTCAATTCGGATAAGGAAATTCAAGCCCTTCTGGCTGAAATTAACAATGATGACGGAGCGATGTCACCCTTTACTGGTGATTACTCCAGAGAAAAGGCAAACAACCTCAAAGCGTACACTTTTGATAGAGAAGGTATAGCTAAACGTGGGCTGAAATATGAAAAACTTGATCAGCTGACCATCGATCTACTGCTTGGAACCAGATAAAACAATCAGGTTTTACCAAAGAAGGACAAATACAGACGGATCGAAAATCACCAGGCACATGATCTGAGAACCTATTGACTTAATAATCAGGATTCATAATTCTGTGTTCTCAATGGGAACGAAGGCATATCCCTGCATAATTCGTCGTAAAAAAATTTCTATTCCGCTTTTAGCGATGAATTTTACAATCACACATCTAAGCATCCGTTTTCATTGAGCACGTAAAACATATGGAAAAAGAACTGACGTTGGAGGAAGAAACATGACTTACTTTATAGGAATTGATGCATCTACCACAGCAACAAAAGCATTGTTAATTGATAGGGAGGGGAAAGTGGTTGGCGTTGCATTTCAGGAATATCCATATGAAACCCCAAAAACACTCTGGAGTGAGCAGGCGCCATCATTGTGGTGGGAAGCTGCAAAAGTAAGTATTCGCCAGGTAATAAAAGAAAGTGGAGTAAAAGGGGACGAGATCGCTGGCATCGGATTAACAGGCCAGATGCACGGGTTGGTGCTGCTGGATAAGAAGGGTAAAGTGCTACGCCCGGCTATTCTGTGGAATGACCAGCGAACAGGACCCCAATGCAATGCAATCAGAGAGCGAATGGGGAAGGAAAGGTTTATTGAGATTTCCGGTAATAATCCAGTGACAAGCTTTACACTACCGAAAATCCTCTGGGTGCAGGAAAACGAACCTGAAATTTGGGGGAAAACACGGCAAATCCTCCTGCCAAAAGATTATGTACGATATAAACTCACCGGTGATTACGCGATGGATCGCGGGGGAGGATCCGGAACGATTTTATTTGATGTTGGCAAGCGCAATTGGTCCACAGAATTGCTGGAAACTTTTAATATACCGCCAGCATATTTACCAAAAACATATGAGGGGACAGAGAAAACCAGTGCTGTGTCAACGCAAGCAGCCGATGATCTGGGTATTAGACCAGGAATCCCTCTATTTGGTGGAGGGGGGGATCAACAAGCCAGTGCTGTTGGTACAGGGGCGGTGCGGGAAGGAATTGTTTCAATCAGCCTGGGAACTTCCGGTGTGATTTTTGCCACAACCGATAGTCCATTTATCGATACCGAAGGTCGGTTGGACACTTTCTGTCACTCAGTGCCGAACAAATGGAACTTGATGGGAGTGATGCTGTCGGCGGGTGGCAGTCTGCGGTGGTACCGGGATACCTTCTTTAAGAGTGTGAGCTATGATGATCTA
>CAYTXE010000061.1:0-13520 GCA_964441045.1 uncultured Candidatus Brevefilum sp. | reverse complement strand
AGATCGCTGGGGCTCAGAACCGCTGGAACCCACTAAAATTAAACCGAAACCCGAGAAAGAAAAAGTGAAAGAGAAGGTAGTAGATAATTTTAAAGAGAAGAAGAGCGGTGCTAAATGGTGGATCATTGCGATCATTGCACTTGTGGTTTTTTGTATATGTATCTGTGCAGCAATTTTCGGCCTATCCTATTTTGGAATCACCAACTTTGATTGGTCCTTTTTAGAAAGCTTATCGTATTAAGCACAAGTAACGAGCAATTAAAAACTGTCCCCGCGTGTATACGCGGGGACAGTTTTATATTTATTCAACAACCTGTTAACGTTGGTTCAAGAACCAACGCTGGATGTCGATCAATTCACCCTCTTTAGATTCCTCGACCCGTTCATATGAGCCATCTGGCTTCATCAACCAACCTTTAATATCGTCTCTTAAATAAATTTCCAGGATATCTTCCCGTATATGACGGACCATTTCTTCTGTATCTACAGGGAAAAGCACTTCCACACGCTGGTTTAAATTCCTGGGCATCAGGTCAGCACTACCCATTAAGATGATCTCTTTTCCGTGATTGTTGAAATAGTAGATGCGGCTGTGTTCCAGAAAACGCCCCAAAACGCTGACCACACGGATGTTCTCGCTGAGCCCATCAATTCCCGGGCGCAAGCAGCAAATCCCACGGATAAGCAAATCAATCTTCACACCAGCTTGTGAGGCACGATATAACAAGCGGATCATCTCCTCATCCGCCAATGCGTTCATCTTCAGGATGATCCGACCATCATTGTGTTTTTCCTGGTGATCGATTTCCTGGAAAATTAAATCCCGAAATTTGTCCCGCAGATGCAGTGGTGCAAGCAATATTTTGCGATATTCTTCCTTCGAGGAGTAACCTGTCAAATAATTAAACAGGTCGGTTGCGTCAGCACCAATCTCATCATCACTGGTGATGACGCCGATATCTTCATAAAGCTGCGCTGTAATGTGATTGTAATTTCCGGTAGCCATGTGCACATAACGGCGAATATGTTCACCTTCTTTCCGTACCACAAGGGCGATCTTAGAATGGGTTTTTAATCCCAACAGCCCATAGGTGACATGTACACCTTCCTGCTCCAGTAATTTTGCCCATTCGATATTGCTTTCCTCATCAAACCTGGCTTTTAACTCCACCAGGACGGCCACCTGCTTCCCATAGTCTCGCCTGGCCTGTAGCAGCTCGCGGACCACTGGTGAATTCCTCCCTACACGATACAAGGTTTGTTTGATGGCTAAAACATCCGGGTCAATTGCTGCTTTATGCAAAAAATCCACCACTGGATCGAATGAATCGTAAGGATGGTGCAGCATGATATCTTTTTTCTTGATCACCGAGAAAAACTGTCCGGGGCTGGAGTCATGTTCAAATTGAAGATCTGAAGGCACTGCTGGAGAAAAATTTTCGTACTTCAGGTCAGGTCGATCTATCTGCGAGATTTGGGATAAATAGCGTAATATAACCGGGTCTTCATAGGTGTAAATGAATTGCGGGTCAATCTTCAAATTATCCACCAGGATTTTCAAGATATGATCAGGCATAGCTTTACTGACCATTAACTGCACAACCGCACCAAATCGCCGACGGCGAACGCTCTCCTCCATCACCTCTAATAGATCCATCACCTCCAACCCCCCCAGTTCAACCTCGGCATTCCGAACCACATGGAAAGGATGCACCTCAATCACTTTCATTCCAGGGAACAAATCCGCCAGGTTCGACATGATCACATCAATCATCCAAACAAAGTTAAACTTTTTTGCACGTTTTGCACGGGGGGAGGAATCATAGGCTGCTTTATGAACCGGTAAGAAATAAGGTAATGATCCCGGGACTTTTAGACGGGCAAAATGACGGATTCCGTATTGATCTTCTACAAGGATCGCCAGGTTGAAGCTCAAATTCGAGATGTGCGGAAAAGGATGCCCTGGGTCAAAAGCCAGCGGTGTTAATATGGGGAAGATCACTTCTTTATAATATGCATCGACACGGGATTTTTGTGCATTGCTAAGGTCTTCGTAATGGAAGATCTCTATCCCCTCATCAGCCAGTTCGGGTTTTAACACTTTTTTAAAATAATCCTGTGCATCACGGAGCAATTTGTGGGCTGCTTTGCGGATTTCCTTTAATTGGTCTCCAGGCCGCATGTCTTCATAATAGAATCGGCCTTTTTCACCTCCCGATCCCATTGCCAGGCCTCCTACCCGAACCATGAAAAACTCATCAAGATTCGATCCCAGGATACCTAAGAATCGGACCCGTTCCAGCAGGGGATTGGCCGGATTTGTTGCCTCAAACAGCACACGCCTTTGAAATTTAAGCATGGATAGCTCACGGTTGAGGTAATTCATCGGATCATCAATTAAGACCGACAAAGCTTTCTCATCCCACGAATTTTTTTCAGCCATAGAAATTGTCCTTATCTGATGTGATATTTCCTAATTCCTGGCATAAGTATACAATAATTCTACGATGCACCTGAAAAGAATGACTATAATTGAACCTTTGAAACGCAACCCAATAGTCAATCGACTTTCAACAGCGATTCAGCAAATACACTGTTCACATCCCTTGCGTTTAGCGGTAGATGATGTGGATGCTGCGGGAAAGACTTTTCTGGCTGAAGAATTGGTGCAAGATCTGAATAAAAGTCATCGGCAGATTATTCGGGCGAGTGTGGACGACTTTCATAACCCCGAATCAATCCGCTGGGAAAAAGGGAGCCTATCCCCGGAAGGCTTCTATTTCGACTCATATAATTACAAATCACTAATCGAAAAATTATTAAGACCCTTGGGCCCTGATGGAAACCGGCGCTATCAAACTTCCGCTTTATATCTACATCGTGATCGCTCAATGAAATCGCCATTAAGAACATCGTCCGATGACGAAATCCTTATCATGGATGGCATCTTCTTATTGCGACCAGAAATATTACCCTGCTGGGACCTTACCATTTATCTGGTTACGGATTTTAAGAATAGCATGACCAGGGGAATAGCACGTGATACAGAGCTGATTGGCAGTTCTGAGGAAGCTGCACGCCGCTTCCGTGATCGATACATTCTTTGTCAACATCTTTATAATAGGGAGGCAAACCCGCTTGACAAAGCGGATATCCTCATTGACAATAATGATCTAAAGAGTCCTCAATTCCTTAGGTTTCTAGTGGGATGAGAATTAACCAATAAAAATGATATGATTAGGAAGGTTAATAGATGAGCAAATCAACAAGTTTTCCTGCCCCTTTTTACCGTTGGCGTCCTCACCCCTGGCATGGCCTAGAAGTTGGCCCAAATCCACCGGATCTCGTTTATGCCTTCATCGAGATGACATCATTTGATTACATCAAATATGAAGTGGATAAAGAAACCGGTTACCTTTTTGTCGACCGTCCCCAACGAACCTCCTCCCTGACCCCATCCTTATACGGGTTTATCCCCCGCACCTTCTGCGATGAAAATGTAAAAGAACTCTCAAAACAAGCAAAACGGGGTGATGGTGATCCCCTGGATATCTGCGTCATTAGCGAAAGACCCATCAATCGCTCCGAGATTTTCCTGAACGCTGTCGTTGTTGGGGTCATCCAGTTACTGGACCATGACGAGGCAGATGATAAAATCATCGCCGTCCTGGAAAATGACCATATTTATGGTGACATTCGTGACATCAAAGACCTGCCCGATGTGATTGTCGAAAGGCTGCAGCATTACTTCCGGACCTATAAAATGGTTGAAGGCAAGGACCCGGGTATTGAGATCATTGGTGTATCTGGACCCAACAAAGCGAAAAAAATAGTCGCAGCGGCTATCAAAGATTATCAAAATGCTTTCGGCTCTGAATAAAAGCCGTCTATTGACCCAACCGGAACGATAGCTCATTCAACGATCATACCAGCCAGAAAAGTGGTGTCGCACAAAGTAAAATATGCGATTTGATATTTTCTCATTATTCCCTGAAGTTTTTAGTCCCTACCTCAGCGCCAGCATCTTAAAACGCGCCCAGGATTCTGGACTCCTCGAAATCCATTCCCACAACATACGCGATTGGGCAACCGACAAACACCACACCACCGACGACACCCCTTATGGAGGTGGCGGAGGAATGGTTATGAAACCGGACCCGATTTTCGCTGCCGTGGAATCCATCCTTGGGTCACCCCCTCAATGTCCTGTGATCCTGCTTTCCCCTCAGGGCCGGACATTTACCCAGCAAACAGCCTTTGAATTGGTCAAAATTCCCCACCTGGCATTGATTTGTGGGCGCTATGAAAGCGTGGACGAGCGCATTCGCCAGCACCTGGTAACTGATTCCATTTCCATCGGTGACTATGTGCTGACAGGTGGTGAGCTCCCGGCACTGGTGATGATCGATGCAATCACTCGGTTGCTGCCGGGGGTACTTGGCGATCCACAAGCACCTATCAATGATTCTCATGCTTCCGGACTTCTTGAATACCCACACTACACTCGACCGCCGAAATTTCGTGGCTGGCAAGTGCCTGACGTGCTGGTCTCCGGCAACCACGCAGCTATCGACCGATGGCGCAGGCAAAAAGCGCTCCAGCGCACCTTCGAGCATAGACCAGATTTACTCACCCATGCAGAATTGAGCCAGGAAGACCTGGACTTTTTAAGGGAACTTGGCTTTGATCCAAAATTATCCACTCACCCAAATCAACATAACTAATGGAGAAAAAATGCAACCTAAACGACTAAATTATTTGAAGACTTTCCTGCTGGGCTTTGGCTTTTTTGGCGTCAGCGTAATCTGGTCAGTTTATAATGCCTTTGTCCCGTTGATCCTCGATGAGCGCTTTGGCCTACAGGCTGGTTTCATAGCATTCATCATGGTACTGGACAACATCGCTGCCCTGATCATACAACCAGCCCTGGGGGTATTTTCTGATCGGTTGCGGTCACCAATTGGACGGCGCTTACCATTCATAGTGGTGGGTGCGCCCTTGGCGGCAGCCATGTTTGGCCTTATCCCTTATTCTCAGGTTCTGCCATTATTCATCTTCAGCTGCATCACCCTTCTGTTGGCGATGGCTTTTTGGCGAACACCTGTTGTGGCGCTCATGCCTGATATCACCCCTTCCAAACAACGCTCACAGGCAAATGGTGTCATCAACCTGATGGGTGGATTGGGAACTGTGCTGGCAACCCTGATCGGCGGCCCACTTTACCGCATCAATCCCAGCTACCCCTTCTTTCTCGGAGGAGGATTGGTGGTGCTGGCTGCCATCCTGGTATTAATCTTCATTCGCGAACCGAAAGAATATATCTCATCTAAACTGCGCCTTGCAGCCAAAGGTGAAGATACCAAGATGGAAAATACAGTCCTTAAAAATCTGTCGAATGTGTTCACTCAAAAAGACAAAAGCCCGATGTTCATTCTGCTGGCAATCCTGTTCTGGTTCATTGCCTATAATTCACTCGAAACCTTCTTCACGTTATATGGTGTTAATCATCTTGGGTTAGGTGGCGGTGACAGTGCCTTTCAAATTTCTTATATCGGTTTGGTCTTTATGCTGATGGCTATACCAGCTGGGATCCTGGCAAACAAACTCAAACGAAAGAATACCATTATGATCGGCATCGGTGTCATGATCGCCTGTGTGATCCTCATGTATGTGATACCAGCCAACGTCCTGACCACTCAATTCGCCTCATTGATGGGGTCTGGGTTTTACATACTTTCGATCATTTTAATGTTCGCTGGCATTGGCTGGGCGATGATCAATGTCAACTCGCTGCCAATGGTGGTGGATATGACTGATGATGAGCATATCGGCACCTATACAGGGCTCTATTACTTCTTCTCGCAATTGGCAGCCACCTTAGGGCCAGTCTTCTTTGGATGGACGATCCAAATAGCAAATAACGATTATCGCTTGATGATGGTGATTGCCCCCTTCTTCCTGCTGCTTGCGTTCTTTATGATGATCGGCGTTCGCCGTGGAGAAGCGAAAAGTGTACATGCACAAGATTAATGATTCGCATATGTTAACACTTTTGCAAATCCCTTGTGCGGACAAGAATAAAACATTATACTTATTCAAGTGGTTTGCACCAGCAACCACACAATCTAAACCAATATTCCTAAAGGAGGAGTAACAGTATGTCTAAGAAAATTTTGTTTATCCTATCCGTCCTGGTGGTTGGCAGCATGATCTTTTCTGCCTGCGCCCCAAAGACGGAACCCGTTGAGGAGCCTGCTGAAGAAGAAGCTGTTGAACCAGCAGAACCAACTGAAGAATTAGCAGTTGGTATCGTGCTTCCTACGAAGGATGAGCCTCGCTGGATCCAGGACCAAACACGTTTCCAAGATAAGCTTGCTGCGCTTGGTTATGATGTTGAGATCCTGTTCAGCCAGGCAGATCCCTCACAGGAGAAAGCCAATGTTGAGACCTTGATCACCAAGGGTGTGCAGGTCATCATCCTGTGCCCGCATGACAGTGCTGCTGCTGCCGCATCTGCGGAAGCCGCTCGAGATGCTGGTGTGACCATCGTTTCATACGACCGGCTGATCACCGACACCGAAGCTGTTGATTACTATGTAACCTTCGACAGCGTAGCCGTAGGTGAAGCCCAGGCACAATACCTGGTTGACAAAGCCGAAGGTGAAGGTAACCCGCTGTACCTGTTCGCAGGCGCTGCGACCGACAATAACGCCTTCCTGTTCTTTGAAGGTGCCTGGAATGTTCTCCAACCCAAGATCGCTGATGGCACATTCTATATCGTCAACTCCGAAAAAGCCGTTGAATTGCAGGACAAGGCTGAGCTGACCCGTGATGAGATGGGCGAAATCATCGGCCAAATCACCACCAACTGGGACTTTGATGATGCCAAGAGCCTGGCGGAAGCCAACCTGACCTCTGCTGCTGCAGAGGATAAGGGTGATGTCTTCATCCTGGCACCTAACGATGGCACCGCACGCGCTATCGCTGATGCATTTGGTGCAGATACCGATGTCTCCAGCTTCGTTGTGACCGGACAGGATGCTGAAATTGCTTCCGTCCAATACATCATTGACGGCAAACAGTCCATGACCGTTTTGAAGGACGTCCGTATGCTGGTTGACGATGCCATTGCCCTAGCTGTCTCTGTTGTTGAAGGCAAATCCATTGAGACCACCGGTGAGTATGACAATGGTGTGATCATGGTTCCTGCCAAGCAATCTGAGGTCATCACAGTTGACAAAGACAATGTACAAGAAGCGATCATTGACTCCGGTTACTGGGATGCCAGTGAATTCACAGGTGTTGAAGAAGCCCCAGAAGAAGAGGAAGAACTGGCAGGTGGCGGACCATATAAAGCATGCCTTGTTACCGACAGTGCTGGTATCGGCGATCGATCCTTCAACGATGCCGTGTGGATGGGCTTGGAAATGGCTGAGGAGGAATTCGGTTCAGAAATCACCTACATCGAATCCAAGAGCGCTGACGACTATGCGCCAAACATTCAGGCTTGTATTGATGCAGAATCCGATGTTGTGATTTGCGTTGGATTCATGATGGGCGACGCCTGCGCCGCAGCAGTTGATGCCAATCCGGACACCAAATTCGTTGGCGTTGATATCTACGGATTTGGTAAACCCAACTTCATCGGCATTGATGCTTACATGGAACAGAGTTCCTTCCTGGCTGGCTATCTGGCAGCAGGCATGACGGAAACAGGTAAATTAGGAACATGGACAGGTTTTGTTGGGCCCGTTGTGCTTTCCTTCATGGATGGCTTCTACATGGGTGCAATGGAATATAACACTGTGCATGGTACAGAAGTTGAAGTTCTTGGTTACGATCCCGCGGACATGGAAAATGCTGCCAATATCGGATCCTGGGATGATACGGATAAAGGCCGCGCCATTTCTGAAACCCAAATGGATAACGGCGCAGATATCATCTATGGTGTATGCGGTAACGTCAGCACTGCAGCTGCTGCAGCAATGCAGGAACGCGGCTACGGTTATATCTTTGGCATGGACCAGGACTGGACAATCACCAATCCTCAATACGCTGATCAAATCTTGGGCAGTGCCCTGAAGAACATGCATGTTGCTGTCCACGAGGTCATGAAGAACCTGGAAGTTTCTGGCACCTTTAATGGTGGTGAGGATTACATCCTGACCTTGGCCAACAATGGTACATCGCTTGAAGTCAATGAAGCAATTGATATCCCAGCAGACCTGCTGGCTGAAGTGGATGCACTTGCTGAGAAGATCGCTTCTGGTGAACTTACCGGCGCTTCAGAGGAATTCTATACCCTCTACCGCTCAGAGTAATTCTCTAAGCAAATTGAAACAAAAAACAGAGCCAGATATCTGGCTCTGTTTTTTTAATCTCATGTATAATAATACTCAATATACTTAATTATCTCTTAGGATGTGAGGTGTACATGGAACCAATTCTTGAACTCCGAGGGATCACGAAACGTTTCCCGGGAGTATTAGCTAACGACCACATAGACCTGCAGCTGCATAAGGGTGAAATCCTGGCACTTTTAGGAGAAAATGGTGCTGGGAAAACCACACTGATGAACATCCTCTATGGGTTATATTCACCGGATGAAGGCGAAATTCTCTTTAATGGGAAGAAAATTGACATTCAAAACCCAACCGATGCCATTCATTCTGGCATTGGGATGGTTCACCAACATTTCATGTTGATCCCGGTTTTTAACGTGACTGAAAATGTCATGTTGGGAAATGAGTACACTAAAACAGGTGGTTTTTTAGATAAACCCAAAGCTGCAAAACAAGTGCTGGATATCTCTGACCAATACAATCTGCATATCGATCCGAATGCTATCATCGAAGATCTTCCAATAGGTCTGCAGCAACGCGTGGAAATCATTAAGATCTTGTTCCACGAGGCAGAAATATTGATCATGGATGAGCCATCAGCGGTGCTCACCCCACAGGAAGTGGAGGAGCTGTTTAAAATCATGCACAGCCTGATCGATAAAGGCAAATCCATTATTTTCATTACTCACAAATTGCGTGAAGTGATGGAGTGCGCAGATCGCATCGTGGTTATTCGCGCTGGAAAGGTCGTCGGTGAAGCAACACCTGATAAAGCTGATCCTGAAAAGTTGGCTGCCATGATGGTGGGTCGTCCGGTTGAGCTAAAAGTCGAAAAGGAATTAGCCAAGCCCGATGGAACTGTATTAGAAGTAGAAAACTTAACGGTCGTTAATAAAAATAAAATAATTGAAGTGGATGATATCTCATTTAAGGTTAGTGCCGGTGAGATCCTGGGGATCGCCGGTGTGCAGGGAAATGGGCAAACTGAATTAGTGAGATGCTTAACCGGGTTGATGAAAGCTCAGCTCGGAAAGATCACCATCCTCGGTACCGAAACGACAAATAGAGATCCAAGAACGATCACTGAATTAGGTGTAGCACATATTCCGGAAGACCGCCAGAAAGATGGGCTGGTGCTCCAAATTCCCGTTCAGGATAATCTTGTGCTCAATACCTATTATCAGGAACCCTTTGCAAAAGGGATCATTTTGCAGCCTGAAAAGATCCATCAAAATGCTGAAAAGCTGATAAAGTACTTCGACATCCGTACGCCCAGTTCCATGGTGCCGGTCAGTGGGCTTTCAGGCGGAAACCAGCAGAAAGTGATCGTTGCACGTGAATTTTCTCGACCGATCAAATTATTAATTGCCTCCCAGCCAACACGCGGGCTGGATGTGGGTTCTATTGAATATATCCACCGTCGCCTGATTGAAAAACGTGATGATGGTTGTGCAATACTGCTCGTATCCACCGAGTTGGATGAGGTCATGCAGTTGGCAGATCGCATCGCAGTCATGTACCGGGGTAAAATACTTGCCATTGTGGATGCGGAAATCGTCACCAAGGAAGAACTCGGTTTACTGATGGCTGGCATTGAAACTGAGATCGATACGGAAAGACGCAAACCCAGAAGAGTTCACGAGATCGTCACATAGGGATATAAAAATGGAAGAAAAAAAAGACTCTGGAAAAAGGATTTTTCTGAAAATATTTTATGAGGAGATCTCAAGATCCTCCGTTACAATCATTGTCCTGGCAATCGTAACCGGTCTGATATTGGGTGGGATTCTAGCTGCAGCGACGACAAAGGAAATTTATGCAGCCTTCGATGAATCTTTCTCGACCGGGATTACTGAATCCCTGAAATTCATTTGGAAGACCTATTCTTCTCTGTTCCTTGGATCCTTTGGTAATCCAAAAAAGATGATTGCATCTCTCAGCAGTGGTGATAGCGCTGAGATGCGAAAGGCTTTCAAGCCTTTTTTGGAAAGCCTGGTAGTCACAACGCCCTACTTGATCACTGGTGTTGCGATTGCGTTGGGTTTTCAAGCCGGTGTCTTGAATATGGGTGGTGAAGGCCAGTTGTTTATGGGCTCCATCATGGCTGGTTGGGCTGGTTGGACTTTTAAAGGTCTCCCGCCAATCATTCATGTTCCTCTGGCACTGCTAATCGGCGTTCTATCAGGTGCATTTTGGGGTTTCATTCCTGGCTGGTTGAAAGCCAAAACCGGGTCACATGAGGTGATCACCACCATCATGATGAACTATATCGCATTCAGCCTGTCTCAATATCTGATTACAGGGCCATTCCAGGACCCAAATGAATCATTTAAGACACGATTCATTGAGGAGAGTGCCCATCTATTCCGGTTCTTTGAAGATCCGCTGCGCTTGCATATTGGCTTTATTATCGCTATTCTCGTTGCAGTGATTGCCTGGTATATCCTCTACAAAACAACATGGGGATTTGAGTTACGTAATGTAGGATTGAATCCGCACGCTTCTAAATATGCAGGGATTAATTCGGCATTAGTAACAATTCTCGCAATGACCGTCTCGGGAGCTTTAGCTGGATTAGCGGGGGCAGTGGAGATGCTGGGAGTCAATTTCAGGGCTGTCCAATCCCTGACCACCGGGTATGGATGGGACGCCATTGCCATCGCCCTCTTGGCAAAGAACCATCCATTGGTCGTCATCATCACATCCATGCTGTTTGGTTTTATGCGCCAGGGTTCGCGGGTAATGCAGATCAATACAGGAATCCCGATTGATATCATCTCGATTTTGCAGGCATTCATCCTCTTCTTCATCGCCGCACCATCCATTATCCGCACAATTTATCGACTGAAAGAACCAAAACAAATTGAACCCACTTCTCTAATTTCTGGATCAGGAGAAAAAATCTGATGGAAACTGCCACTAAGATCAACAAAAAGATATTTCGAAGATCAGAGAAAGAAAAAACAAGACAGCGCATTATGGGCATCGTCTTTCTTGCCATCGCTGCCTTTATTTGGTTTGTCCTGGCAGGAACCACCTCTCCAAAAGCAGACACCCTGTTTGTCATGACGCCGGGTGGGTCAACGGTGGTGTCGCCTGACCTGAAATTCAACAGCCTGTTGATGATCAATATCTTGGCAGTCTTATCCCTGGGATGCGGTATCTTTCAATACTTCAAGGGTTTTGGAAAATACACCAATTTCGTTTTGGTCCTGGTAGGGATCATGCTGACGACCAGCTTCCTTGCCTGGGGTGCAAGGGGTGGATCCATCAATGTGGGTGGGATGTTGAGGATCATGTTAATGCGCAGCATCCCGATCGTTTTGGGTGCACTATCAGGTATTTTAAGTGAACGTGCAGGCGTGATCAACATCGCCATCGAAGGCATGATGATCACCGGCGCATTGGTCGGTGCAATGGTCGGCAGCCTTTATGGTCTTTGGGCAGGCGCAATTGCTGCAACGATAGCTGGCGGGTTGATTTCAATTGTCCACGGCATCCTTTCTATCAAATATAAAGTTGACCAGATCATCTCAGGTACGATCATCAATATCTTCACGATCGGACTCACATCCTATATCGTGACAAAGATATTACAAGAAAGAGAGTGGCAATATCTGAACGAATCCGGTATTTTTATGCCAACCAGTATTCCCATCCTCTCAAAAATCCCTTACATCGGGCCAATTCTCTTCAACCACAATCCATATATTTACAGTATGTATATCCTGGTGTTTGTGCTAACCATTGCCTTATTCTTCACCAAATGGGGATTGCGCTTACGGGCAGTTGGAGAGCATCCTAAAGCAGCAGACACCCTCGGCATCAATGTCTTTGGAATTCGCTATGTAGCAGTGGTGTTGGGCGGGTTGTTAGCAGGTTTTGCCGGGTCATATTTCTCATTGGGTTCTGCCGGTTATTTCAATCAATCCATGACTGCTGGCCGCGGCTTCATCGGATTGGCTGCGATGATCTTTGGCAACTGGACACCGGTTGGTGCCCTTGGTGCTGGTTTATTATTTGGTTTTGCCGAAACACTTGCAACCAACCTTGGCCTGCTGGGTGTCCCAATACCATCAGATATTCTGTTGATGGTGCCCTATATTCTAACGATAATTGTGCTGGCAGGTGTGGTAGGTCGCAGTCGAGGTCCTGCTGCTTCTGGCGTACCTTACGAAAAAGAATCTCTATAAGATCCAAAGAAGGGCGACGATCAACGCCCTTCTTTTTTGATTCCAACTTGCTTTAGTAATAACCAAATTCTAAAACCGCATCGACCATCGCCAGGATGTTTTCAGGCGGCACTTCATTCATGATGGTGTGCACTGATGCAACCATGTAACTACCCCCTTCACCCAAAATCTCTATCACCCGTTTCACTTCATCACGCACTTCTCGTGGTGTCCCCGAGGGGAGAATGTGCTGAGTATCTATTGCGCCGCAGAAAACTAACCTGTCGCCATATTTATTTTTCAATCCTTTCAGATCAGACATTTTCCCGGCAGACGTTTGGATGGGATTCAGCACATCCACACCAATCTCAATAAAATCCCCAATCAGGTCAAATACATCACCATCTGTATGAAAGAAAACCTTAGCTTTTGTATGCGCTTTGATAAATTCGATCAATTCAGCATGAAGTGGTTTAAGCATCCGCCTGTACAGTTTTGGTGAGATCATCAAGCGATCCTGGCTGCCCAGGTCATCACCAATTTTGATGATATCAATATTTTCCCCAATCGCTTCAAGGAAATGACCCATGTGCTGCTTGCAGTATGCAAGGTTCCGTTTTAAGAGCTCTTCAGCGAAATCAGGATACAAAACCATGTTCATCAAGAACTTATCCATCCCTTGCATCTCAAAAGCTCTCTCAAATGGGAACATCAACCAGGGTGTAGCCATGATGGCGTGCTGGTTCTCACGTGCCAGTTTGACAGCTTCTTCACCCACATGCGCCACGCGATAAGGATCATCCATATCCGGCCAGCCGGTATAAGCATCCAATTCCTCAATCCTGGTTGCTTCTGCCAGCGGATGGTAGCCGGGGAACCAGACACCAGGCTCGATTTCCACCTGCCCGCCACCCCAATCATCAATGCAGGGCGATCCGGGTTCACGGTTCTTATTGCGTTCCTGGACCTCCTGTGGGAATCTATCCAGCACACCACGCACATCGCT
>CAYTXE010000060.1:7311-14121 GCA_964441045.1 uncultured Candidatus Brevefilum sp. | reverse complement strand
TATAAACCGTTTGATGAATGATAGAGGATACGTCGAAGGGAAGTTTATTTAGCGCGTGCTGTGTCAATCCTCCTCCACAAACTTTTCGGCGAGGAAAGTGACTTTTATCAATCAGGCAAACATCCACGCCTGTTCTGGCGAGCTGATATCCAGCGATAGTACCTGCAGGTCCATCATCAGCGATAAGAACTTCAACGGTTTTCATTGGGTTGTTTTTCCATGTGTTTTAATATCCCTATTATATTGGTAAAGTAAGATCAAATTGGAACAAAAAAAGGAAATTATGCGTTAATTAAGTAAAATGAAATCAAAGCGAAAGAAAGGAAATGAGAAGATGATCGCAAGAAATGCGTTTTATGTATTATGTATATTGGCTGGCCTTTTACTTTCAGCGTGCCAGCCTGCTATCTCGCCAGATGAGCCAGTTATGCCGCCAACTGATAACCCGCCCAGACCTTATCCTGTAGATGAGGGTGATGAGAAATTCCTCTATGGTCAGGATGCAGTGGTTGAATCATTGGAGGTCATTTTACTCGAGTCTTTCCCGGTTCAAGCGCAAGCGAAAGTCACCGGATACCTTCCAGATGGATGCACAGAATTGCACGAGATCTCGGTGGAGCGGCAGGATATGGATTTTTTCCTGACGTTGACGACCCGTCGTCCCACAGGTGATATCGCCTGTACTGAAGCCCTTGTGCCTTATGAAGAGGTCGTTAAGCTGGAAGTTGAAGGCCTTGATGCGGGCATCTATACCGTGATTGCCCAGGACCAGGAAGCGACATTTGAATTGTCGGTTGATAATGCCCAATCAGGACAAGACAAAGACATGAAATTTGCTTTTGGCTCAGATGCTGTCCTTGAATCGATGACCCTAAACATCATGGAATCCTTCCCAATCCAGGTCAGTGCCAGCCTGGTTGGTTATCTGCCGAATGGCTGTATCAAGATTGATCAGATTAACATTTTGCGAGAGGAGCAAATATTCACAGTCAGGATCATCACAAAGCGTCCAACGGGAGATATTTCCTGTACGATGGCGATTGTGCCATTTGAGGAAACCGTCGCACTGGAGGTGGAAGGATTACCGGCGGGTGAGTACAGTGTCCAATGTGGTGAAATAAGTGATACGTTTACCCTGGATCAAGATAACACAGTTCAGTAAGCGCACACATTTTGGAGACAGGCGAAATTGCTCAGGTTTATAATTTCTAATGAGAATCAAGGAAGCGCTCTAGAATTTTGAGCGCTTCTTTTAGTAAATACTGGTCTTCATTTTTAAAAATCGAGGTGTTCCGGTTCTAACAGGCGTGGGTGAACGGAAGGTTTAACCTTGAAACCGTGCTTTAGCCAGAGGCTTTCAGATAGACGATGTGGAAAGCAATCCAGTCCTTGCGCCTGGAAATACTCACACAGGCGTTTCATATCCCGGCGAAAAATGGCATAGGCATTCCGGTTAACCGCTGGATCAATCACCTGAGGGAAATCGATCAGGTAAATCTCTCCTGCTTTATAGAGGATATTGTAAGCAGAGAGGTCACCATGTACAAGCTGGATTTTCAACATAATCTCGATATTTTGGATCACCCGATCGAAAATCTGCCGTGCTTCACCCACGGCAAGGTCAACGGTGTTAAGTGTTGGCGCGGGAATATCATCCCAGCCGATATAGTCCATCAAGATGGCATTGTTCCCACTGACGTATGGCTTTGGGACATCCGCACCGGCTTGATGAAGCAATTCCAGGGTTTGATATTCGTGTTCGATCCAGGAGGTATGCAGTAAGCGCATCCCAAAGTTCGTCCGTTTTTGGATGGCGTGCAGTGCACGGTCATCCCGGATTTCGTGCCCCTCGTCATCGAGGTGCGTGCGTCCTTCGCGATAAAGGGAATCATTGCGGAGCTGGCGAAATCGGCGGGGGCGGTATACCTTCGCTGCTAAATACTGATTTTGGTTGACGCTTTTAGTGCTGCATTGGTAAACAGAGGCTTCTTTGCCGCCGCCCTTGATCAACCGCAGGATATCATCAAACCACTGCTGGCGGTAGAATTCTTCCAGGGAATTGATCAACCATGCGCTTTCGTGTTTGGAGGCGTTGTAACTGAAGCTGAGTTCGTTTTCCTGTTCTGCTAATACTGTCACATCTGTCGGGGAATGCTTCCCGGGATTCTTTACGACGTGCGGTCGTTGCAACAGGTCCTTTGGAACGTTGCGGATATGGGGGATATCTTCTAAGTCTTCTAATTGTTCAAAAAGGTTATAATGTTGGTTCGTATTCATCCTTGGTTATTTTTCCTTGATGTAAAGAGTCTTATTCATGGGCGTAAACCTACCTGGTGAGTGCCAGGTTGGAATGATCTGTGGATGTCTTTATGGGGAAAAGAAAAAACCACAGGCGCAGACCTGTGGTGAAGAAGGCGTTATGGAGATGCCTTTAGACGCATCGACCAGCAGGAGGCGCAATTATCAACAGATTGTTTACAAGTCTTAAGTTATCCGACATCTAACATGCCTCCTTTCAGGTATGATTGTTTCTAACTGGATTAGAGTTTAATCTATTCTAAGCAGTTTGTCAAATGACATCATCCTGAAGTTGTTGTTTGCTTTTCATCATGATGATATATAAATTTTCGTATTTATTTCAGGAGATCTGAACGGTCCCCTAATTTCTCTTTCATTTTGTCTAATAAAACCTCATCTGGAGAGAACCCGGTCAGGCTGTGCATGAACACGGCTAACATCATTTCACAATCAGCAACTTCTTTTCCGATGTCTTCCTTGCGGGTTCTGTCATTATTACGCACCCAGCCATCCACACGTGAGACGATTTCATCAGCGAGGAAGCCTTCCTTGGCAAACCTGTGCAGCATTTCAACTTCTTCATCCGTAAGGTCCTTTTCGTAATGGGCCAAATACGCTTGAGCCAACTCGCCTACTTCAGAGAGATAGAACCATAAGGCATCCTTGGCGGCAGGCCACTGCAGTCCACGAGCTTTGTAATAGGATTTGATCGTGTTGATATCCATGCGAACTCCTTTTATTCTTCGATGCGGATTTAGCAATATTGTGGTAAGTTCATCTAAATATATGCTCAACTTTTTCCAAGTTTACAGGCATAATTGATCACATCTTTAGGGCAAATATCAATACAGCTGCCATAAAAATGCACACATCGCTTTCTATGTTCTAACCCTGCAGCATTTTTTCATATCAAGGCTCAAGGAGGGCTAATGTGCATCGATAATTGACAGTATAATTGGTTGTAAAACACAATAAAAGTATACACTCTTCATAAAAAAATGGATTTAAAGCAGCGTTTTGAAAAAATTAACCGATCGTTAAAGACCACCTACAATCGTGTCAATAAGTCCAGCGGTGGGATATTAGAAGTCATCCGGCGTGCATTCAGCCATTTCACAGAACAGCGGGGCGCTGAAACTGCGGCCAGCCTTGCTTATTACGCCTTCTTTTCAATATTTCCCATGCTGCTTGTGTTCATTATCGTCGGAAGCTTTTTCGTTGATCAGAATGTTGTTGAAGACCAATTACTGAGTATTTTGCAAGGTGTCGTGCCTGGTGTGGAAGAAGTTATTATTGCCAATATCGAACGTGTCCTCAATGGGCGAGGTGCAGTGACCTTTTTCGCCTTGATTTCATTGACCTGGTCTGCGACCAATGTATTTGATATCCTTGTAAAAAATATCAACCGAGCTTTTCCACATGCAGATATCCCGGATTTCGTAAAACGACGGATGCTGGGCTTTTTTATGTTTTTAGCACTGGGCGGTCTGATGTTGTTGTCTCTTGTAGCATCCACGCTATCCGGGTTGATTCCCGTGTTTAATATTTCACTTAACGGTATGGCTCTGCATGAGACCATTATTTGGCGTATTGGCGCATTCTTACTGCCCGTAGGGATCAACATTTTTTTATTTTGGGCGATATATCAATGGGTACCCACCATTAAGGTCAGTCGGAAAGCCTCACTAATGGGGGCAACAATCGCTGCGCTGGCATGGGAGTTGCTAAATTTTTTGTTTACCAGGTATCTCAGCAGTGCGCTGTCTCAATACCGCCTGGTCTATGGCTCGCTAAGTACGATTGTGGTGCTTTTATTCTGGATTTACCTTACCGCGATGATTGCACTGGTCAGTGCCCATCTAACGGCATCTATCCAAAAAGCGATCCAGGACAGGCTTTATGAACGCATGGGATAACATCTATCCCCGTTATCTGCAGGTAGGAGAATCAGCTCTGCTGCTTGAATTCGCTGAGGAGATGACGCCTACATCTAATGCATGGGTGCGTGCCGTGGATATTCGGATGCAGGAACTTCCCATGGAAGGCGTGATCGAATGGATTCCAGCGTATGCGAGTCTGTTGATTAAATATGATCCAGTCAAAGCCAAATCATCTGGTGTGCAGCGATGGCTTTCCACATGCCTTAAATCAGCCTCTATGGAAGCACCGGGGAAGGCGCGATACGTTACCATCCCTGTTCGTTATGGCGGCTCAGAAGGACCGGATTTGGAGGCTGTGGCTGACTTTCATGGTCTGTCGCCATCTGAGGTGGTGGCAAGACACACACGCATGACTTACAGGGTCGGCATGATGGGATTCACACCTGGTTTTGCTTACCTGATGGGTTTGGAGACCATCCTTGCAACACCGCGGCGTGAGACACCACGAATACTTGTGCCGGCTGGATCGGTTGGCATAGCCGGCATGCAGACCGGGATTTACCCGCTGGATTCCCCCGGGGGGTGGCAGCTGATCGGCAGAACAGATAAGGCTTTATTTATCCCTGATCAGGAACCGCCTTTCCTGCTCGCGCCAGGAGATGAAGTGCAGTTTGCTGCTTTGAAGGACGGGGAAGTGTCATGACCCTCATAGTGAAAAAAGCGGCATTAATCACGTCGATCCAGGACCTGGGTCGGCAGGGATACCAGCGCTTTGGAATGCCCGTATCTGGTCCGATGGATTGGTGGGCATTTAGGTGTGCTAACCGATTGGTTAGCAACCCGCCAGATTGCGCTTGTGTAGAGATGGGGTTTACATCAAGTGCGATCACAGTGAAAAGCGATGCTGTCCTGGCAGTTTGCGGCGCCGGGTACCGCCTGTTTCGGAATGAATTGGAAGTTCCCCTATGGATGGCTTTTTTTGTGAAGCGGGGAGATTGTTTACATTTTAGTAAATGTTCTGGTGGGAACTGGGTTTACCTCGCTGTGTCCGGTGGGGTCCCGTCCCCTATGTACATGGGATCTCGCAGTGTTTATCCCAGGGCAGGGTTGGGGCGATTTCTGGCTGATGGGGATGAGGTGCCGCTGCCTTCTTTGCATAATTCAGCCCGGCTAATGGCAGGCTTCTCAATCCCAAAGAAAGCCAGACCAGCTTATACCCATGATCCCCTCATTCATGTCATCCCTGGACCGCAGGTGGATCGTTTCATACCTGCGAGCTTAACGGATTTTTGGGTACAACCATTTGCCTTATCATCAAGGATTGACCGCATGGGGTATCGATTGACAGGGACAGCCCTAAAGCACAATAAAGGTGCAGATATCCTTTCCCAGGGTTTGGCGTTGGGACAGATCCAGGTGCCCGCGGATGGCCAACCGATCGTGATGATGCCCGATCACCCCACAACAGGTGGGTACACCAGCATTGGAACAGTTATTCGGGTCGATTTACCCTTTTTAGCGCAAGCTGAACCGGGTCAATCCGAGATCCATTTTGCACCAATCACGGTACCAAGTGCACAGCAATTGTTGGTGGACATTCATGAGAAACTAAAATCCGCATTAAAGATGCAGGAGGAATCATGGCTGAACCTGTAAAAATCGATCTGAACTGCGACCTGGGTGAGAGCTTCGGTCGTTATATGCTTGGGGATGATGCTGAGATAATGAAGTTGATCACCTCAGCGAATATTGCATGCGGGTTTCATGCAGGCGATCCAGGCGTGATGGCACGGACTGTCTCACTGGCAAAACAAAATGGTGTCGCTGTGGGGGCACATCCCGGGTATCCCGATTTGCAGGGGTTTGGCAGGCGAAAGATAGATCTTTCCATGAATGAGATCGCTGATACCATCATTTACCAGCTGGGGGCACTGGATGCCTTTACCCGGGTGTCTGGTTTGAAGCTGGTGCATGTCAAACCGCATGGCGCGCTGTACAACCAGGCTACAAAAGATGTTGCTTTGGCAAACGCAATTGCCCATGCCGTAGCAGCATATAACCCCGATCTGATCCTGGTTGGGTTGGCGGGTTCAGCACTGATGCAGGCCGGTCGGGAAGTTGGTTTGCGAATCGCCAGGGAGGGATTCCCGGATAGGGCTTATCTCCCGGATGGCAGCCTGATGCCCCGCAGCCAGTCAGGGGCTGTTCTTCATGAACCTGATGCAGTTGCCGATAACGCAATCCGCTTGGCAAGAGAAGGGCTTAGGATAGAGGGAAAAATAATCCGAGTGGATACATTGTGTTTGCATGGGGATAATCCAGAAGCGCTCAGGAACGCACAGGCTGTTCGAAACTTGCTGGATGCTGAGGGCGTTGAGATTCGATCTTTAGCATCGCTTTAGGCTGGTCTGTCTGGAAGGCAAGATGGGATATTGCATTAAAAATGTGGTTTGAGATTGACGACTCGTATTAGGATTTAATGATTATCAAGACGATTTTTATCAGGAGTCAATGGAAATGAATAATTTTGAATTTTACAATCCCACCCGGATCATTTTTGGTAAAGGCACGATCAAACGCTTGAAATCGCTGGTTCCGCCTGATGCGACCATATTAATGTGTTATGGGGGGG
>CAYTXE010000060.1:0-7211 GCA_964441045.1 uncultured Candidatus Brevefilum sp. | reverse complement strand
CCCGCAACAGGTTCGGAGATGAATGGGTTTCGGTTATCTCCCGCCGTGCCACACAGGAAAAATTTGCCTTTCGGAATGAGGAAATCTATCCAACATTTTCGATCTTGGATCCGACCACAATTTATACTTTACCGGTGAAGCAGGGCCGAAATGGCATCGTGGATGTAAGCATCCACGTCCTGGAGCAGTATGCCACATATCCTGTGAATGGGAAGATCCAGGACCGGCAGGCAGAGGGAATTTTGCTGACCTTGCAGGAGATTGGTGAAAAAGCCTTGGAAACTCCACCAGATTATGAAACGCGGGCAAATATGATGTGGGCTGCCACCATGGCATTGAACAAACTGATCAATAAGGGTGTTCCCGAGGATTGGGCAACGCTTTTTATTGGGCACGAGTTGACGACTTTCTATGGATTGGATCATGCGGAATCCCTTGCCGTGGTTATGCCGAATTTGTGGTGGTATCAGCGTAAAAAAAGGCTGCGAAATTGACTCAATACGCACAGCGAGTTTGGGGCCTGTCAGGCGAGGGTGAAGCCGTCATTCAAAAGGCGATTGATATGAAAGTGGCATTTTTCAACCGTCTTAATATACCAACCAGGTTAACAGATTTCAGCATCGACCATGATGAGGCTGCAGAGCGGGTCAGGGCACGCTTTGAAGAACGGGGGACGGTTTTGGGTGAACATAAAGATCTTACACCTGACAAAGTGGCTGCGATTTTACGGTTGAGCCGCTGAGGAAAGTGGATGGAATCGGGATTGTTCTAACCCCTTCCAATATTAATATTAGACAATTATGGAAGGATAAATGCCTAGAATGGCTTAACATAAGTCTTATCCAAACCAGACCTTACCTTAATAAACGAATTTATCGCGATTCCCTCTTCGATCATTCGTATAGCCGATTATGCGGCTGAGGCCTTAAGGCTGAATGTGCATGGGTACAATTCAATCTTATTCTCTTCAACATCATAGGGTGTGTACCCGCCGTAGAAATATTGTGGGAATTCATGCAGGAATTCAATCCTCATGTCAGCATCACAAAAGGCTGTCACAATTTCACCCAATGTCCAGCTCCATTCGTATGAGTCGAAAGGTGCTTTAAACTCCGGATCTGTATAGTCACCCATATGGTCATAATGCCATACTTCCTTACGAAAATAATCCCCTAGAATTATATTTGTGCTGAATGATCCATCCTGATCCAGCAATACATTTCTAAAGGGATGACCGTCAAAGATATAAAAGAATCCATCGTCCTTCAACAGATATCGCACTGTTTGAGCGAATCTTTTAATGTCTGGAAGCCAGCATAGAACGCCGGTAGATGAAAAGACAATATCGAATTTCCATTTAACTTCGTTGATGACATCCATAATATCTGATTCGATGAAATCTGCAGCAATATCCATGCGTTTTGCTAAATTCCTGGCATATCTCAAAGAATTTTCGGAAATATCAATCCCCGTCACTTTGGCACCCAATAGCGCCCAGGAAAGGGTGTCCGTCCCGATATGGCAAAGTAAATGCACCATGGATTTCCCCTTGACATCACCAACTTCTTTTCTGATCACGTCGTTAATCAAGGGTGTGCCAGCGATCAATTGATCGATATGATAATTATGGTAATGGGTGTCGGCCAGGACATCCCATCCCCTTTTGTTGGATTGAGTTCGATTAATCATTGCATTAACCTTTATCATTCATGATGTATCAGAGCGTCTTGGAGTGTTCAAACATTATTACCGCTTTTCTGTTATATTAAACTTTACCAATCGATCATGGGTGTTCTGATCGTTTGTTAGGTCGTTCAGTTCAAATTATAGGTCAAATTGCACCCTTCAACAGAAAACCTGTTCTTAAGATTACAGCCCAAATCGGAGCCTGGATGATATGGTTTGAGGGAATAAACACAAAATCAATTGCATTAAATGCTATGTCGTTAGAAATATCTATTATAATAAATCAGAATGAATGATAAAAACTTTTAATTGGCCTAGAAGTGAATAGGGGCCTGGTTTTGGAATCGATTTTTGCACAAGTATTTCTCATTAATAAAGAGACGATTGAAAATCCATGGAGAATGAAAGTTTGCTGAAGAAACTTTTCACCGGTAGGAGAGGGCGGCAATTAAGAGAATACTTAACAGCCTATATCTTTATTGCCCCTGCAACAATTCTCATATTCATCTTTGGAATATTTCCGGTTGGTTTTGCACTCTTTGTGAGTCTGCATAAATGGCGGATAAAACGGACAAATATTATCGGGTTGCAAAACTATGTGAGGGCGATCGGAAACCTGGCCTATGTCTTAGTATTTTTCCTGGGCGTTGGTGCGCTGGTAGGGGGCTATTTCCTGCTCAAGCGCATCCGAACGATGGTGCATGAAAATGATGATCAACCCTGGCTGTGTGTTTTACCGGGTTTTGTGCAGGCTGTGGTTGTATTTGGCTTACTGAATTGGTTCTATAAAGCCTTACCCGAGGTTCTGGATATCGCCAATAAATTAAGGGGGGTTGAGAGAACCCAGAATGTTTTCTTGGGGCTCTTGATTGAAGCGCTTCGTGCTGAAAGTGTCCTGCCAGCGTGGCGATTTATGCTTTGGTCAATCCTGGGGGGCATCGTAGCAAGTATTCTCGTTTTTCGATTTTGGCGTAACCGCAGGAGTTTTTCGTATCAATCGAGGTTTGCCCTGGTTTTCATGGCATTGGGCGCGGGTTTAGGCCTATTGTATTACACCTTTCAGCAAGTCAGCCAGGCATATACTGCTGCCTTTGCTGAAGGCGTGGACCCAGGCATCTGGCCGCAGTTCATCTCAATCAGCGGTGGAGTGATCCTACTCGTGCTTGCATGGATCCTGTGGCGCAGCGCACAAAATCAACGCTTCAAGGGTGGATTTTGGTTGCACATTCTAGCTGCTTTGGTGCTGCTGGTAGGAGGGTGGCTGCTCATCGGTGAGATTCCCACCATCGTAGCTTCAGGGGATAAGGATTTGTGGGAAGGTCTAAAGGTTACAGTTTTCTTTTCATTAGGGACAGTTCCCTTCCAACTGGGGATAGCGCTGTTCCTTTCCGTGCTGCTTTTTCAGAAGATGCGCGGGTCTAATATTTTCCGGATCATCTATTTTATCCCGTATGTCACTCCGGGTATTGCCAGCGCGGCAGTCTTTCAACAGATGTTCTCCAACCGCCAATCAGCGCCAATCAATATGTTTTTAAAAATATTAGGATTGCCACCCCAGCAGTGGCTGTATGAGCCGCGCGGTGTGATTACGATGATAGGTGAATCCCTGGGTTGGACCGTACCGGATTGGGCATCCGGTCCCAGCCTGGCCCTGACCGTGATCATATTACATTCCATCTGGACCTACGTGGGCTACGATACGGTGATTTACCTGGCGGGTTTAGGCAATATTTCCACGGAAATGAACGACCAGGCAGAGGTAGATGGCGCCAACCAATGGCAGGTCTTCCGGTATATCACTTTCCCTTTGCTTTCTCCGACGACCTACTTCCTGTCACTGATCGCCATCATTGGCACCTTCAAAGCGTTTAACACCATCTGGATTTTGCGTTCAAACCTGGCCCTGGGCACAACGGACACCTTCAGTGTAACCATCTTTCTTGAGTTCTTTGAAAAACTTCGCTACGGGTATGCCTCTGCGATGTCATTCATCCTTTTTGCGATCATATTGGCGTTAACTTACATCAACAACAAGACTCAAGGCAAAAGAGTGTTCTATGGCTGAGAAAAAGCAGAAAAAGTCGCGGTTTACAGTTTCTACACGAAGAAAAATCTTCGTCTATATCGTCCTTGGTTTGGGAGCCTTTATCTCACTGATTCCCTTTGTGTGGATGATCTCAACCTCTTTAATGAGCCTGGGGGAGGCATTGGGAACCGAGTTTTTCCCGTCAGAACTGCACTTTGAAAATTATGTTGAAGCCTGGCGAAAGGCTGATTTCTCGGAATATTTTTTGAACAGCATCCTGATCACTGTTATCACGCTGTCCGGGCAGGTGACGTTCAGTATCTTAGCGGCTTATGCTTTTGCACGTATTGATTTCCCCGGGCGAGACCTCATTTTCAGCGTGTTGTTAAGCACCATGATGATCCCGGCGATGGTCTTTACCATCCCCAATTTCCTGACGGTCACGTGGTTAGGTAGGATAACACCGCTGCCCTGGATTAATAATTGGCCAGCTTTGACCATCCCATTTATGGGGAGTGTTTTTTCGATATTTATGCTGCGCCAATTCTTTGCGCAGGTTCCTGATGAACTTTTCGATGCCGCCCAAATGGACGGCGCAGGACATCTGCGTTTTTTACTGCAGGTGGTGCTGCCCCTGTCGAAAGCACCTCTGATGGTCATCATTGTATTATCCTTCATCGGCACCTGGAATTCCCTGGCATGGCCGATGCTGGTGACCAATACGCCCGATTGGCGGCCAATTTCCGTCGGTTTGATGGAATTTGTGGATGAAGCTGGTCAGTTAATCAACCTGACCATGGCTGGTGCCTTTATCACGATCGTTCCCATCCTGGTGATCTACTTCTTCACCCAAAAACAATTCACAGAAAGCATTGCCAGGTCTGGGTTGAAGGGATAATATTATATATAACGTTTATAAAAAGGAGGTGAATGGAAGGAAAAATATTTGATTAGTTGGAATATTTCAAACATAAATCGAATTAAGGAGATGAATGATGAAAAAATTAAGCATTTTTTTGACCGTTGCTATGGTACTGACGTTGATTTTGTCAGCCTGTGCCCCTAAAGCAGAACCAGTTTCACTTGAAGGTGTGACCATACAGTTCTGGCACGTCTATTCCGATGAACCCGGAGAAGCCCTGCAAGCCTTGGTGGATGAATTCAATGATGTTAATGAATACGGCATCACCGTGGAGGGTTTGAACCAGGGGAATTACAGCGATATTGAAGATAAGATCAATGCAGGCATTCAATCCGGTGATTTACCGGATGTGGTTATGGCATATACCAACGCGCTGGCAGACTGGTATTCTGTAGATTCCGTGGTTGACCTGAATCCTTATATCAATGACCCGGAATATGGCCTGACAGAAGCGCAGATGAATGATCTCTATCCCTATCTAAAAGCTGCTGGCTCCACACCAGATGGTGCCTGGATCGCTTACCCGATGACCCAATCTGCCAATGTCCTGGTCTATAACTTCACCTGGGCTGAAGAATTGGGTTACACAGAACCACCAAAAACAAGTGCTGAACTGGAAGAGCAAGTTTGTGCTGCTGCGGAAGCCAACACTGCGTTGGGCGGCGATTTCGCCGGTACAGGTGGATTGGTGTATTATCCCAGCGCTACAAACTGGCTGCATTTCCTGTATGCCTTTGGCGGCAATGAGCTGAACGAGGATGGCACTGCCTATGATTTCACTTCCCAGGCAGCCGTTGATACCTCAATGTACATTTTAGACCTGAAGGAAAAAGGTTGTATCTGGCAAACAGAAAGCTATCCCAACCCAGAACAAGCCCAAAGAAAAGCTTTGATCACGATGAGCTCGACAGCGGGTATACCTTACTATGAAGCTGCCTTTGCTGATGAAGCCAATGACGATGTTTGGGGCTTCATTCCTGCCGCGGGACCTGATGGCACACTGGCTGTAGATGCCTTCCAGCAGATGCTCGGGGTGATCCCCAGCACGGAAGATGAGCATATGGCTTCGTGGCTTTTCATCAAATGGCTGACCTCGCCCGAGATCCAGGCACGCTGGGTCAGGGCAAGCGGCTATTACGGCACGCAGGTTTCGACAGAAGCCCTCCTGGCAGATTATATCGAAGAAAATCCAGTCTGGGCCACCGGCGTGGCTCTGGCTGCCCTTGGGCCGTCAGAACCCCAGACCTTCCCCGCATGGTCTTCCGTGCGTCGCACGCTTGGCGATACAGCAGCGGAATTGTACAATGCCGCTGATCAGGCTGCAGTTGAAGCCATCCTGGTAACGCTGACCGAGACGGCTAATGATCTGGTAGAAGAAGTGCAGTAAACGAACTAGCAGTAAGATAATTAAATATTTAATTGGGGATGACCTCCAGGTAAACTGCCTGGAGGTCGTTCATGTTGAGGAGAGGGTATAAAGCTGCATCGATGAATCGCAGGTTAGGAAGCAGTAATTTTCAGTTTGGAACCGCCGGTTTTTTGCAAGGGAGGATTCAGGGTGATATTTATGTGTGATAAGTTAGGAAGGAATAATAAGCGTATTTTAGTTTCCACCTATCACAACTTAGTTTGGACGCCTAAAACCTTAAATATCTGCTATTCAATTCTTAACAAAACATTAAGCAAAAAGCTAACCTTATCCATTATACTATTTTTATCAGACAGATCACTGTCCTGTCTGGTTAAGAAGAGTAATATATCTTTTCTCTCCTTTTGGTTTAGAGGCTCCTTTAGAAAACACCAGCGGATGATATCCTAAATCATCCGCTGGTGCATTATTATTAATCGTTCGCTATGATAAATTTAATCGATATGAACCAGTTTTGGCAGGATTTCATTGCTCCACGCCCTGATCTTGTCCCAATCTCGGTGATCCTGCTCCGGCACACCCTTCATTGACTTTGCAAAAGCACCGGTTAGAGTATCGTGTTTTAAACAACCGCCAAACAAACCCAGGCCGACAGGTTCTTTGATCTTGATCATTGGCTTGGCATAGCCTGTCGCCTGCTTGATGTTATCAGGTTTATCTTCTCCCATTGTGAGACAAACTATGAAATAAGCTGCTGGAACCTCACGCAGAGCCTGTTTGTGTTTGCGCATGAAGCGCCTGGTTTTACCAAGGATGCGGAACGCCCTGACTGAGGAACCTACCACCACAGCATCGTAGCCACTGATGTTTTCAACGGTTTCAACGGCTTTTACTTCCACTGCTGCGCCTGCTTTTTCCATCTCTTCTCCGATAGCTTGTGCGACTTCGGCAGTTGAACCTGCTGCTGTGCCGTATGCGATCAGAACTTTCTTGCCCATTACCTTGTGTCCTTTCTTTTGGCTTCCCATTGAATTTTCACACATGATTATAACCAATACTTGAGGTTTTGTTTCTATTTTCCGATTCCGGCATTATTGGAAGTTAAAGCAGGTGGTGGAGCAATTTTCTGGGGATTTCTTCTTCTGAGCATTTCTTTTCTCGGGGGCTTCAAATAAGTGAGAGTGTATATTAAATCCGTAATTAATAAT
>CAYTXE010000059.1:0-14317 GCA_964441045.1 uncultured Candidatus Brevefilum sp. | reverse complement strand
TGCTCTTCCGATCTTTTCCTTCAGTGGTCAATTATATCCCGCATCCTGCATCCAAAAAAATCAGTCATCACAAGACAAAATTATTAACAAAAAACCCATGATGGGTTTTCATTAAGATCGTCTGATTTGATACAGTTCCAGTTAAAAGACAACCCCGCCATGCCGTGTACAGCTGAGTTTTGAACCTGCTATCGCAGGTTTGTCGTTCCCACCAGATCCGCCTTGACATCAGTCTATCGCGTCACTGAGTGGAGATCAGACGTTAGTAAAGGGTGTTGGCCCAAAACTGGTATGCTGCATCACGAACACAGCAGGGTATCTATCTTATACCATAATTCTACAACCTTGCAAAGGAAAAATATGTTAAATCTTTTATGCAAGGAATCAATAAAAAGAACGGTTCCCCATTCCTCTTTTATTGTTCCATAGCCGATTATAATGATTGAAATCGGTATCTAAAAATGAGGTGTAACTTGAGAACATTTATTGCTGTGGATTTTCCACCAGGCATGATAGAAAAGATAGGCAGGATCATAGCCTATTTCAAAACACAACTTCCTGAGAGTCATCTGAAATGGGTTACCACAGAGCAGATGCATTTAACGATAAAGTTCATCGGCGAAGTGCCCGATCAACAGTTACCAGAAATCAAATCAGTCATCACCAATGCGATCGGAATTCAGCCTGCCTTTACAATGGGCATTGAAGGATTGGGGATGTATCCTCATATAGAAAAACCTCGTATCATATGGCTGGGAATTACCGGAAAGGAGCCATTGATTGGGTTACACAAAATCCTTGACCAAGCCCTTACAAAAGTCGGAATTAGGCAGGAACGGCGAATTTTCAGCCCACACCTGACCCTGGCGCGTGTTCGCAGGCATGCAGATCAGCGCACTGTAAAGGAAATAGGAAAAACACTATCGAAATTCAAGGTTGATTCACTTGGAACAGTCAATGTGGAGCAAATTCGTTTATATCAAAGCAAACTAACCCCTCAGGGGCCAATTTACACATCTTTGCTGACGGTACCGCTAAATAAAGTATAATTTCTATACATTTTATCAGCGATAGGATAGAGAGGTGAAATCTGGAAGCAATTGAATTAGCAAGAAACATTGCCAACTTTCTTGAGAACAAAAAAGGAGAAGATATCATTATTTTGGATATCAAAGGTATCGCATCATTTACTGATTATTTTGTAATCGCTAATGGTACTAGCCAAAGGATGCTACAGTCCCTTTCCAGTTTATTAGGTCGGGAAATTAAGAAACAATTTCATAAGACGAGTCAACCACAGGGAAATGCGAATTCGGGATGGATCGTACACGATTACGGTGACGTAGTTGTGCACTTACTCTCTCCTCAACAAAGGGATTACTATCGCCTTGAAGACCTTTGGTCTGAGGGCAATATCATTTTACGTTTGCTGTGAATTGATCAAAGAATCAAGTTATAAGAATTTATTCTTTTTTCAATGGTTAAAACCTAACTTATAAGTAGTGCACGTTTATGGGGAAACACAAAGCACTAAAAATTTGAGAAAAAAGCCGCTCTCAAACTGGGCAGCTTTTTATTATGAACTCATTAACCGAAATGGCCTTGTGATCAAAATTCTATTCAGCTTATCTATGCTTTTACAACTTCTAATACCTCTTGACCATGATCCGCAGGTTTCACTTTTTTAAACACATATTTAATGTCCCTTTCTGGTCCTATGATATATGTTGTGCGAAATACTCCCTCATATTCACGCCCAAAAGATTTTTTCAATCCCCAAACCCCATAAGCCTCGCAGACTTTATGTTCTGGATCTGATAAGATGGTAAAGGGAAGATTATATTTTTTGCTAAATTTCTTATGTGATTCAACCGCATCCGGACTGATTCCTATGATTTTGATACCAGCATCTATATACGCTTTGTAGTTGTCCCTGAAGGAACAAGCTTCTTTTGTACATCCTGGCGTATCGTCCTTTGGATAAAAATAAATGACAACCGTCTGACCAGAATAATCATCCAATTTATGTCTATTACCTTGACCATCCAGCAGTTCAAACGATGGCGCTTCCGTTCCTTCTGCTAATAACATTTCTACCTCCTGGGGTATTCTTTTCATCAAACATCATTATAGTCTTTCATTAAGCATGTGCAACCCATTCTTTAACGTATCCAAAATGCAAAACCGAGTAAGTAAATTGGGAAGAAAAATACCAAAGCAGCTGCAGTTTGCATCACACGCCAAAGGGGTTTTTTCCCCCGTCTGGTGCGCTCCATTAACCAAATTTCTACAAGGCCAATCGGTAAAGTCAGAAATACGGGCCAAATCAAAAACCATGGGAAGCCAATCAGCGCGATCAGGGCAAAAAATAAATAGGTCAATAAAATCGAAGCATTATGGAACACCATCGATTTCTCCCACCCGATTTTAACGGCAATCGTTTGGCTTCCCCTCTTCTGATCAAATCCAAATTGTCTAATTTGGATAAACAAACGATATGCCACATAAGATGGGACCAGACAAACCATGGTCATGGTCAAGAACGGGTGCAGATCTGAGGATTGCAGAAAGAAAGCCAATGCAGGGGGTAGTATTAAATAAATGATTGTCTCCAGAAATAATTTTAGAGACCGGGCTGATTCCACAACCTGCGTCAGAAAGCAACCGATACATGCGACAACGACGACAATCAGCAGAAAGGATAATCCCCGCCATAAGATACCTCTCATCATCCAACCCACAACAAGCATTGTGGCTACCGTGAGGAAAGCAGCATTGATGAACAGGATTATCCATCGTATTTGTCGTATATGCCTTTCCTGCATCCCTTCAAGCCATTGATTACGCTCCTTCAAGCGGTCACTCAACACAATGAGTTCTGTACTGATTACTACCATGAGCAGGAACACAAAACCCTCGAATACCATAGACCAACTTCGCATCCCCCGCACATACTGAACCAGCCCGACACCCAAAAAATAGGTCAATGTAAGGCTGGCCAGTTGGAAAGGTTTGAGGGCTTGCACAATAGTCTTTTTAATCATCCATTCTCCATCAATTCATGAGTTCAAACGAGAACTAATTACTATCTTGATCCATAAAGCTAATCTGAAATCCAATTATTCTTGTAAATAATTATGCCATACAGGTTAATAGTATATGCCTTTTAAGGGAATCAGTCACAGTATCGATGCGATCATTATTCATAACGGGGTCCGAATTATCTACCAGGCATGGATAATTTGACCGTGTTTCCGAGTCTTGCGACTTAACCTATGGTAAAATGAAACCCGTTGTTTATGCTATCAAAGATGTGGTTCTTCAAATAATAATACGCCAGATGAATAGTATTTATTTAAGTGATTTGCCTTCAGACCAAGAAAATTTATAAGAGGAGAAAATGAAAGAACTTAAAGTCACAATCAAACACGAGGTCGGATTGCACGCAAGACCAGCTGCCCAATTTGTCAAGACAGCATCCAAATACACATCCGATGTTACCCTTTCTTATGATGGAAAAACAAAAAACGCCAAGAGTATCCTGGGTGTCTTAAGTATGGGCGTTGGTGCAAATGCGGAAATCACGATCCAGGCGGAAGGTGACGATGAAGAAGAAGTGATTAACGCCTTAGCAGAATTAATAAATAATAATTTTGGTGAGTGAAGCTTACTCAAATCAATCAGATACCTTGCGCTGAAAAACTGATCATCTCACTAGTTAACCTTTTCGGAGAATTTGTATGCAAATCGTGACAGGTATTCCTGCATCAAAAGGGATCGCCATTGGACCAGGTTTTTTATATCAAACGACTGAAGTCATACCTGAGCGAAGAATCGTCGCTGATGTAAAAGCTGAATTAGAGCATTTTCGTTTGAGTTGTGCAAAGGCTGATAATGAACTGGAAAATCTATTTAATGAAGCTGTTGAAAGCGTTGGTGAAGAAGCAGCTGAAATTTTCCAAGCCCATCGCATGATGCTCCAAGACCCGGAAATAGTTCAATACGTTGAAGACGCCATTCTCAATCAAAAACTTGCAGCAGATTATGCAATGTATGAGGCTGCTGAAATGAATGCAGAAATGATGGAAGCCCTTGAAGATGAGTATTTTAAGGCACGCGCAGCGGATATTAGGGATGTTGCAAGGCGAGTTTTGCGAATTTTACATGGAAAAGAAGATCAGGAGGTCAATCTAAAACAACCTTCCATTATATTAGCAGAAGATTTAGCCCCATCAGACACCATGCAGTTTGAACGAACCTTGATCCTGGGATTTTTCACTGCACGTGGTGGAACAACCTCACATACGGCAATCTTATCAAAAGCCATGGGAATTCCCGCAGTTGTCGGGGGAGGTGAAATCCCCAGTTACCTTAAGCTGGGTTCCGTCTTGATCATTGATGGTGATAATGGCAAATTGATCATTGACCCAGATCAGAGAACTCTTACCAATTATCATGAAAAACAAGAAGAACAATTAGCTCTGTATCACCAGGAAATGCAATCTGCTCATGACCCAGCAATCACCATTGATGGTCATGAAATTGAAGTGGTCGCTAATATCGGAAACCGATTGGATGCGGAGGATGCTGTCGCAAAGGGTGCGGAAGGGGTTGGATTATTACGCACTGAATTCTCCTTTATCGAAGATAATGTAATCCCTGATGAAGAATCATTGGTGAAAACCTATCAAGGGATGTTTTCTCCCTTCGGGGATGATCCTGTAGTTGTTCGAACACTTGATATCGGTGGTGATAAAGAGATGCCGCATCTCCAACTGCCAATTGAAAGCAATCCTTTCCTGGGCTGCAGGGGTATCCGTTTATGCTTCGATAAACTCGATTTATTCAAATTACAGTTGCGAGCCATCCTCAGGGCAGGTGAAAAGACGAATTTGTGCATCATGTTCCCGATGGTCGCCACAGTGGATGAGGTCGGGCAAGCAAAAGCCATCCTCAAGGAAATCATGGAAGCATTGGAAAGTGAAGATTTACCCTTCAACCACAATCCCCAGGTTGGCATCATGATTGAAGTCCCCTCAGCTGCAGTTTGTGCTGATCAACTGGCAGAAGTAGTGGATTTCTTCTCGATTGGAACAAACGACCTCACACAATATACGATGGCAGCTGATCGAACGAATGCGAATGTCGCTTACCTGATTTCCGCAATGCAGCCAGCTGTAATAAGGCTGGTCGCCAAAGTTATTGAAGATGGCCATGCTGCAGGTATTTGGGTGGGAATGTGCGGTGAAATGGCTGGCGACTTAACTGCAATCCCAATATTATTAGGTCTGGGTTTAGATGAATTCAGCATGACCTCCCCATTAATACCCGCAGCAAAGGAAATCATCCGTAAATGGGATACCCGTCAGGCAAAACTTCTTGCAGAACAATCCATGGCCTGTAAGTCCCCACAGGAAGTAAAAGAATTAGTCGAAAACTGGCAGACTCAGTAAAACGATTATCCTTCTTAGGCGCACTCACAATAAACTTATCTAACGAACCTCATTTTAATTAATGAGGTTTTCATTTGACATTCTTATTAAATTTCAACGACACACGCTCGAGACGAGAAGGATCTTGGATCCAAAATTCCACTATCATTTCCCAAAATCGTATTTGGAAGCAGGGACGTAGAGCTGACATTTTACAGATGGTATAATAGAGGAAATTTCAACCAAATTACAATCATGCGAAATTCATTCTGGTTTCCCTCCCTGATCATATCATTTGCCTTGTTGCTGTTCCTGGCCGTCACCGTCAGTATAGCATCTCCAGACGGATTGACCCTTACCTCACCCACCACCTGCCCATCCAGTGGTTGTGCAGCTGGACAGCGGCTCAATTTTGAAGTTGAGTTTACAGCTGACCCAGCATTCACATCAGGGGCAAATACTCAAGTATGCATTTATTCACTCAAGGATGGCCAGGCTGGTTCTGGAAGCAACCCCTGGGTGGATTATTCCTATGGTTGGATAGCAAATAATGGCGGCACTTACACACAAGGAGAGACCGCATCTGTCTGCAGCAACAACACAGACACCGAAGATGTTTTCATTTCAGGGGCATTTGCGACGCATCCCGGTCCTATAATCGACGAACTTGCCTTCGCTTTAAACATCAACCCCACCTCGAATACTGATGGTTATGTTAAAGTAAAGATCTTCGAGGTGGATGCCTCAGGGAGTAACTGGATAGTCGCGAATCATTTCACAAAGGATATAAGCGTAGCAGAAATTGAGTCAACCGTCTATGTTGGTCAATCGGCAGCCGATTGTGGCTCATTTTCCCCCTGCCTTATCAACTCAGGAGATGACAAAGTTGATGGTCTGGGCACTGGTCTGCGGGATGCCGCACTGGCACTTCAGGATGGTGATGAGATCTTGATCCTGAATGATTATCCAATAAAGAGTGAGGCTGTTCTTATCGATAAGAACCTTAACATCAGCGGCGACACGGGATCAATGATCACCTATTTTGGTGCCACCTGCAACAGCTCAATGATCAAGATATTAAATGGGGGAACTATTCGAGATCTTTCGATCAATGATGGTAATTGCCCCGCTGATTCGTCTCGCACGCTGATTGAGGTTGATAGTCCTGATAATCTCTCCATAGAACACAATACCTTACATTCAGGTGATCATGCTGTCTATATTCACGATAACAGTGGTGAAGTAATTATTGCGTTTAATCATCTCATAAACAACCAGGATGATGCGGTCTACAGGGAAAATGGAACGATTGGGTCAGGTCAAGTAAACTTGTATGCCAATAATATTCTCGACAACGGTGGAGATTACCAGGTATATTGCAACAACTTCGGTCAGGTAAACCACAATTATTGGGGAGATGGTGAAACACCTGCTGAAAACATCTTATTCTGCGTCCAAACGAATGGAAAACACCTCGGGGCACCAATTCTTCTTTCAGACCACGGCACCGGTGTTGAAGCCGTCAGGAAAAATGTCACTGAATCCATGACGTATGCGTTTAATAATAAGATTGGCGTCCGTCACAACTCAGGTAGTGCTGATTTTGACGTTATCATTGTCAACCATGGACAGGGAAATGAAACGAATATCCCATTTTTGGAATCAGGGTCAGAAGCAATCCAGGCTTGTTCAAATTTTTATGATGTGTTCCTCGCAGACGATGCTGCCACGTCTAACCTCGAGCTTGCATTGAAGTACGATCTTGATACTACCTGCATCACAACCATTGAATCTGAAGATTACTGTCTAAATGCAAACAGTGATCATTTCCCGCTCTGGTGGTACGATCCAGCGAATAATGTAACTGAAGGATGGGATCGGACTGGTCAATCACCAGACGGGGTGGGCGCCGGTGGTTCAACAGGTCAGACAACAACCTGCGACATTACGAAAAACGAAATTCATGTGAAGATCGACAATTCTGGACGACCCGGCATATCAAATGATTTAAATTTCACACCTTTTATTGCAGGATTACCAATAACGGAAGGTGCAATATTATCCCAATTCACCGCTGCTTTCGATGTGACTGAAGTCGATCTGCAATGGATCACAACCAGTGAAAATAATGTAAGAGGATTCTATGTGCTGAGGAGCGACAGTGAAGCCGGAGTTTATTCCCGGATTTCTTCAGAGATCGAGGCAATCGGCGACACTTTTATCGGCGGTATATATTTATATTCTGATTCTGATATCACTTTCGATCTTGATTATTTTTACAAAATCCAGGTAATTAACGAACAAGGCGAGACGATCGCCACCCATGGTCCTGCATATGTATTGACCTCAACAGTCACACCAACAATGACCCTGACGCACACTCTTTATCCAACCCTGACACCTTACCCAACCCGGACTCCCTACCCAACACGCTCACCCTATCCAAGTCGAACACCCACGCGTTATTATTATCGATCTCCAACATCTATTTATCGACCGAGAACATCCACTCCCAGTGGAAACCCAACCCAAGCCAGAACCTTCGACCCCACTCCAACAGGGTCCCAGACAATGCGTACTTCCACCACAATCGACCTGACAGCTGAGAACCCTACTGCAGGATACCCGGCTGATGAAAATGGGCTTGTCTCAACATCTGGATACCCGAATGAAGAAATTAAAGATAATCAGTTGGCAACCAACACACCTGCACCTGTTGGAGAAAACAATGTTGACGGAAGTGATACAGATGTCCAAGCCCCGGCAGGATCAAAGGATAGCGTAAGTGCACAAGAACCACAGCGTATCCAATGGTTCTATCTTTGGATCGGTGCTGCCGGCAGCTTGATCTTGTTAGTTTTAGCAAGCATTTTTATCGCCAAATCTTACCATAAATAGCTCTCCCTTTTTTGACTTTTAATTTAATTTGTGCTATTCTTTGCTGAACATTACTACAGCAATCAGGATTGGTTTTATGCAACGCGAACGCGTATCTGAAAACGTTTACTGGTTCCAAAGCGATATATATGCACAGGTTACTGCTGGTGTGATTATTGGTCCGCAATGGGCTGTGGTCGTGGATACTTTAATGCCTCAAGAAACCTTGGCATTACGAGAGTTCGTTGAACATAAAATAGGTTTGGCTGTCCGTTATGTTATCAACACTCACCACCATGCGGATCACTGCTGGGGGAATTGCTTTTTCCCGGGGGCGACCATCATCGGACATGAGCGGTGTCGGCAATTACTTCTTGAACGCACACCGTCAGCTCTGGAAATCGCCAGTCAAGAAAACCCCTTATATAAGCAATTAACCATCATCCCCCCGCAAATTACCTTTCAAAAAGGAAAACTTACCCTCCAAGTGGGAAAAAAGCATTTGGTATTATTCCCCACTCCTGGCCATTCAGAAGATGGTATCTCTGTCCTGGTTGAGGAAGATCGAGTTCTGTTTGCAGGGGATGCCTTCATGCCCATACCCTTCATTGTTGATGGTGATCTGGATCAATATATATTCACTACACAAAGTTTCACCAACATGGGTTTGGAAAATATCATACAGGGACACGGCGATATCATTTTACGGGGTGAAGTAGAAGAAAAAGTGAGTGAAAATATTACTTACCTGAAATCCATCAGAAAAGCAGTCATTGCTGCCAGACACAGGAAGAATCCACTTGAAGTTCTTGACAGCATTGGCGTTGAAGCATGCGGGAAAAGCCGCATCTTGCTTGGAGGACTTGCCGGCGAACTGCATCGCCGAAATCTTAGATCACTTTATTTTAGAACAATTAAAAATGAGGAGAACACGTATGCAGTCAGGGAGTCACACTAACCCCAGATAAAACTTACCAATATCAATAGAACGAACATGAACACAGGCTCAATCCAAAAAGCCATACCCTGGCGCTTATCCTTGATTCCCAAGACAATACTTGTTAGAGCATATGTCATCCCTACCAAAAGCATTCCTTTTTGGATTGGGGAAAATGGAAGGTAATGTAACCCGACTGCGATCTCAGAAACGATCAAACTGCCAACTCCTGCCCAAATCATTTCCCAATTTCTTAATCTTAAATACAGGGACCGTGAGATAACCACCATTCCACCAACCGCTAATAATGGCAGACGAATATACAGTCGCAATTTGGCTGAAAATAAAGCGATTGCCAGGAGTAAGTAAAGCGCAAATGAAAGTGCCGTTAATCCTATTATCGCCAGTGGATGACGAACATCTTCTACAGCAATACTATTGTATTCTGCAATGAAGACGGCAATTAACAGTAAACTCCCAAGGACATAAACAACCCACCATAAAGGACTGCCAGCAAAGGCATTCAATGCTACCCCAATTACAAGGGTCGTCAACACAGGAACAATCCAATTTTGAATTGATTCCCAGGTTGTCTCATGGCGCTCCCAGCTTGGATGCGATATGATCAACCACTGCACCCCAGTAGCAGCCAGAAATACCGTCAAAATCGTGGTAATCGTGCTGAAATCCAGGACGAATTCTATGAGAACACCAAATAGCGCAAATGAAAATGACTGAGCAGGGAACGTGATTAATTGCGTTAATGCAAACGCAAGCATTATCGCTGCGCTTGCAATTGAGAGGCGGTTAATCTCAGGTAGACTATCACGAATTCGCATGGTTAGATTTTACCATGCGATGATAGACAGCTCTATTATTTCATAATCGATTGTTTTTAATTAAATGAAGCGTCCAGCAGGTAATGCCTGATCTTACATACAGTATAAATAGCCAATAACACGCTAATGTGGTAAAATTCTTGTTTGTATGAACACAAGTTCTGAATCTCGGTTTGAAAAACCAAATATCATCCAGGCATTGCTTTCCGGGTTTAATACTATCGCTAATAAACCCTATTTGATCCTGCTGCCGATCCTTCTGGATTTATTCCTTTGGTTTGGTCCTGCATGGCGAGTGGATGAATATTTCGCACCTTTAATTAATGGGATGACCAAACTGCCTAACATTGACAACATAGGATATGCAGAGATTCTTGAATCCTACCAGGACTACTGGCAGCAAATAATCACTGACTTTAATCTGGCATCATCACTTCGAACATTACCAATTGGTGTTCCAAGTTTAATGGTATCAAAACCATCCTTTCTAAACCCAATAGGCAACCCATTAATATTCAGCCTTAAATCAAACCTTCAAGTTCTTGGCGTTTCGATCTTATTCTTACTAATAGGCTACTTGCTGGGAAACATTTATTATAGATCAATTTCTGGACAGGTCATTAAATCAACACAAGATAATGACATAAAATCCCACCTGAAGGTCTTTTCCCAGATCATCCTGATGCCTTTCTTATTATTGATCATAATTCTTCTTATCAGCATCCCACTCCTGTTAATATTTACATTGATCACCCTGATCAGTCCATCAATTGGCCAATTCGTGTTGATCATTGCCAGTGTATTCATTATATGGGTAGTCATGCCATTGATTTTCACGCCGCATTGCATTTTTCTTTATCAACAAAACCTGATATCGGCAATGATGACCAGCATAAGTGTCGTCAAAACATCAATGGGACAAACGTCACTGTTCCTCATTTTATCCATCGTACTGATGGAAGGTATGGACTATCTTTGGCGATCGCCTTCGGTAGATAATTGGTTTCTTTTCGTAGGTATCCTGGGGCATGCCTTCATCGTAACAGCGGTTATCGCTTCATCATTTCATTATTTCATAGATGCAACAAGATTCACCCAATCGGTAATGAATAAGAAGTTGGAATCCGCAAAATAATACCAAAAACAACTAAAAAACGGAGTAACAAGATTGCAAAAAAAACCGCTATCCTATAATGCAAATGATATTCAAGTCCTGGAAGGCCTCGAAGCAGTTCGTCGCAGGCCTGGTATGTATGTTGGCGGAACAGACATCAAAGCACTTCACCACCTGATCTACGAAGTGGTGGATAATTCTATTGATGAAGCACTTGCAGGCTCTTGTAATCGTATTGATGTGACAATTAATGAAGATGAAAGTGTCACAATCGAAGATAATGGTCGCGGCATTCCAGTGGATTTACATCCCGAGAAGAAAGTCTCAGCATTGGAAGTCGTCATGACAACCCTGCATGCTGGCGGCAAATTTGGTGGGGGGAGCTATAAAGTCTCCGGTGGTTTGCATGGCGTTGGGTCTTCAGCGGTCAATGCTCTCTCTGAATGGTGCGAGGTAAGCGTTTATCGAGATGGGAAAATTTATTTTCAACGCTATAAAGAAGGAAAACCTCTGGCAACAGTTAAAGTCATTGGCAAAGCACCTAAATCTAAAACCGGTACCATCACAACATTTCGGTACGATTCAAACATTTTTAAGGGCGAATTTTCATATAAATTTGATTCATTAGCGCAGCGTTTCCGTGAAATGGCCTTTGTTACCCGTGCGGTGACGATCAACCTGGTTGATAAACGGGATGATAAAGAGATTGCCTTCTATTTTGAAGGTGGCATCTCATCCTTCGTTAAATATCTCAACCGAAACCGCGACCCACTTCACGAAGTGGTCTATATTGAAAAAGAGATTGACAATATCGGTGTTGAAGTCGCGTTCCAGTATACTGAATCTTTTTCAGAATCTGTATACGCATTCGCAAACACCATCAATACAATCGACGGCGGGACGCACCTGACGGGTTTACGAATGGCTATGACACGTTCCATCAACGATTATGCACGAAAGAATAATCTGTTAAAAGATTCTGATCCCAATTTTTCAGGGGATGATACACGTGAAGGGCTCACTGCTATCGTGAGTATCAAGCATCCTGATCCTCAGTTTGAAAGTCAGACTAAAGTCAAGTTGATGAACCCCGAAGTACAAACTTATGTACAGCAAGTCTTGAATGATGGAGTAAGCAGCTTTTTGGAACAAAATTCTTCAACAGCGAAGAAGATCATTCAAAAATGTTTGACATCTGCACGAGCACGAGCTGCAGCCCGAAAAGCGCGCGATCTCGTGATCCGGAAATCCGCCCTTGAAAGCCTGACACTACCAGGAAAACTGGCCGATTGTTCTGAAAGAGATCCTGAACGCACGGAGCTGTATATCGTAGAGGGTGACTCAGCTGGCGGCTCAGCCAAGCAAGGTCGAGATCGCCATTTCCAGGCTATCCTTCCCTTGAGGGGAAAAATTCTCAATACTGAACGTGCCCGTTTGGACAAAATTTTAAATAATCGAGAGGTTATAGCTCTGATCTCTGCTTTGGGTACCGGTATTGGTGAAGGGTTTAACCTGGATGGGTTGCGATATGGCAGAATTGTGATCATGACTGATGCTGATGTGGACGGTGCCCATATCCGCACCTTGCTGCTAACCTTTTTCTTCCGCTACATGCAGCCCTTGATCGAAAGCGGTCACCTTTTCATCGCACAACCTCCCCTTTATTTAATATCACATGGTAAATCAAAGAAATATGTCTACTCGGAAGATGAACGTGAAACAATCATAAAGGAAATTACATCAAATGGTGGGAAGTATAGTTTGCAGCGCTATAAGGGTTTAGGAGAGATGAACCCGGATCAGCTCTGGGACACGACGATGAATCCAGAAAACAGGACACTGTTATGCGTGAACATCGAAGATGCTGCTGAAGCCGATCGCACTTTCGATATGCTGATGGGGTCCAAAGTCCCCCCCCGCCGGCGTTTCATTCAAACCCACGCCAAGGAAGTTCGTAACCTTGATATATAACACCTACATTGTTTAATTTACGGCTGTATCCCAATGGATGCAGCCTTTTTTGTATACTCAGATGAGGCGAAAACTCCATGAGAATTAGAAATCGGAGTTAATTCAAGGGTGGAATTGTTTTATTACCAATGCACCGGACAAAACTTCACAAACGATCAAATCCTTTATCGCAAAGAAACCCTAAAATCAGTTATGATATAAACTTCGTCTATAGTTGACACGGTGAGTAATATTCCAAAAACGATGACTGACTTTTTTCGCTACATTACGTATATCCTTTCGGCGCCAACTGACTTACCGAGCTGTTAACATCTCTCTGGCCTGCTCACCAACCTCATATTTGGTTTTTTCAGAGCATCCGTTCTGATCGCTCTTTACCAGGATCAAACCTCGGTTAACGGATTGTCCATCAAGGATGCAATCACCTATGCTGGTCTTACACAAGCCGTTATTGGGTTTTTAAGTTTCTTCCACTGGTACGAACTTATGAACACAATAAATGATGGGAAGGTTGGAACTGATTTACTGAAACCAATAAATTATTTCCTGTATTGGATGGGCATTGATGCAGGACGTGCGCTTGGTTCTTTTCTTATCCCCAGCATGCCCCTCTTTGTGGTTTTTTTAACTCTTCTATGATATCGTTCTTCCCCAAAACATCCTGCAGTGGGGTACTTTCCTGATTTCATTAATATTTAGCTTGCTGATCAGTTTTGGTTGGCGATTCATGGTCAACCTGGCTGCATTTTGGACGCTAAATGCCCTTGGGATCGGACGCTTCACTTTTGGATTGATCTGGATATTTTCAGGATTTTTATGCCTTTAGCCCTTTTCCCGGATTGGTTGGCAAAACTTTCTCGAGCAACGCCCTTTGGTGCCTCCTTATATATCCCGATCCAGATTCTCCTGGGCAATGTTCAGGGAACGACACTCCTTCAAAGCTTGCTGATCCAATTCTTCTGGATTGTTGCACTAGTGATCCTCGATCACTTTATCCTTGCCCTTGGGTTTCGAAAACTGGTCATTCAGGATGACTAAAATGCATAAATCTTTAAAACTTCTCTTCAAACTGCTCCAAATCCAAATTCTTTCCCAGCTGCAATACCCTCTAACCTTTGCCATGAAGGTAGTTAGCTCATCAATGATC
>CAYTXE010000058.1:0-14488 GCA_964441045.1 uncultured Candidatus Brevefilum sp. | reverse complement strand
ATTTTATTTCATTTATGCCAAATCATTCCATGCGGAATTTTTCAAATTTTTAGGTAAATACTACGTGTTGGACGGGGCTTGTCTTCGTCCCTCGACACATTGTGCCTCACCCCACCTAATCACTCATTTTCCCAACCGGGCGCGCTCCTCATCAACGATACTGACGTCCAGCTTCTTGAATAAAGGCGCCGGTTTTTTAAATGCCTTCCCAGGGACCAACTCGGAAACTTTCCAAACATCTTCACTGCCAGCCGCCAGGGAATCAAACGGTTCATAGAGCAAGACAGTATGTGTGCCCAGGTCATCTTTCACTTCGCTTGTAATCAGCTCCCCAAAGATTGACCCCTCATAACCTAAATAACCATGCAGTTTCTCGCAGGTGTGCGGCAGGAAAGGTGAAAAAATGATCTTCAACCAATCAATCGCCTGCATGGCGGTATAGACTGATTTGGCAGCCTCGGCTTTATCGGTTTTTATCTCAAACCAGGGGGCCAATGTGTCCAGGTATTTATTGACTTCCGCTGCCAACCGCATCGCCTCCTGCACCGCCCCACGTAATTTCACAGCTTCTAGCTTTTCTGCGACGAGTGTGAAGCCCTCTTTCAGCGACTCCAACAAAGCCACATCCGCTTCCCGCAGGTCACCGGGCTCCGGCACCATTCCTTCCCAATGCTTATAGGTAAAGGACAACACGCGGTTGACCAGGTTGCCCCAGGTGGCGACCAATTCATTGTTGTTGCGCTGATAGAATTCCTCCCAGTCCCAATCGGAATCCCGTGTCTCAGGCATATTGACCGTGAGGTAATAACGCATCGGATCCGGGTCGTAGCGCTCGAGGAAATCCAGCCCCCAAACCGCCCAATTCTTACTGCCGGATAGTTTCCGACCTTCCAGGTTCATGAATTCGTTTGCAGGGACATCAAAGGGCATCACAAGGGGTTTTGGTTCCTCTGCACCCATCTGAGCATCAAAGGACTCTCCAATGCCAATCAATTCAGCAGGCCAAATGATGGCATGGAAGGGGATGTTATCCTTGCCAATGCAGTAAAAGGTCTTCGATTCCGGATTGGTCCACCAATGATGCCAGGCATCCGGGTTTCCGTGCAGGTTCCCCCACTCGACCACACTTGAAAGGTAGCCGATCACCGCTTCAAACCAAACATACATGCACTTCCCTTCCCACCCCTCAACCGGGACGGGGATGCCCCAAGCCAGGTCACGGGTGATCGGACGCCCATGCAGACCTTCGCTCTCAATTTGCCCCAAAGATTGTCGAATGACGTTTGGGCGCCAATAGTCCTGCCTTTCACGCAGGAAGTCCGCCACCTGATCCTGGACTTTTTCCAGGTCGAGGTAAAAATGGGTTGTCTCACGCAGTTCAGGCGTTGAGCTATCTATCTTTGATTTAGGATCGATCAGCTTTTCTGCTTCTAATAAGTGACCACAGTTATCACATTGATCGCTGCGTGCACCGGATTTTCCACAAAAATAGCAGGTGCCTTCCACGTAGCGATCCGGCAAGAAGCGTTCCTGTTCTGTGGAATACCACTGTTTGGAAGTATCCGTGTACAGGTAGCCGTTTTCTTTCAGAGAGTGAAACAGCTTCGTGGCAATATCAAAGTGATTGCTTGTGTGTGTGCTGGTGTAGATGTCATAGGTCAAACCAAGCTTCTGGAAGAGCTCAATAAATTCGCCATGAAAACGTTTATAAACTTCCTCAGGTCCAATGCCTTCTGAATCCGCACGCACTGTGACAGGTGTTCCGTGGGAATCTGATCCAGAAACCATCAAAACATCACGACCTCGCAATCGGTGATAGCGCGCCAGGATATCTGCCGGAAGATAAGCGCCGGTGATGTTCCCAACATGGATATGAGCGCTGGCATAGGGCCAAGCGACAGCAATGAGTACTGGTTGTGACATAATTCACCTCGTTTCCAAATCACTTTAACTATTTCGAAAATTCACTAGTTATTTTTGCAATAAAAAAGCTGGCCTCAGCCAGCAGGTTCTCCAGAAGTGACGCGTCACTTCATGTTATGCTTCTGGCAAGCACAACCTCGAAGAGCTGGACATGCGCATGATTAATATCGTCTTTCTCATCGTAGGTAAATTATACAGGAAAAAATTTAGTTTTTCAACAACTGCACTCACTTTGGGCAATCATTGACACATAACCTTACCTGAATAATATTATTAATCCGCCGATTCATCATCAAGCAGCCGACCTGGTTGATCCCCTGCAGGATGGTGTTCACAGGTGGTCGTATTGAGATTAGCGCCGCAAATCTCACACAAACCCTTGCAATCAGGTTTGCATACACTCTTGATAGGTATTCCTAAAATCAAATATTCCCGATATAGTTGACTCAAATCAATATAACCATCCGCTGGTAAGATCAGATCCGTCTCCTCCCTTATGCGGTTAGGAAATTCGAATAATTCTTCAAACTCAAAATGAACCGGTAAAAAGAATTCTTCCAGGCACAGCACACATTCCGTCTTGATCGCAGCATCACCCTTCACCTGGAGTAAAAGCCCTTCTCGAGTTCTTGAAACACGCACCAAACTTTCTAAGTTTTTGGCGAATATTTCATCAATGTTAATCTGATCAAAATCAACTGGTTTTTCGCGGGTCGTTCCGATTGGCTTATTATATAAGTAGCCAACATTCAATCGCAGAGGTTTATCACTTTTTTTCACGGGATTTTTCAGCATGACTATTGGGTAAAATTGTTTACGAAGCGATTATAACATGCTGGAAATGTTGCGTCAACGAAATGAGGATGAAAGGGACTTTTTTGAAGGTCACATGAAATATATTTGTGTAGAATTTATCCCTGATCATTGCCAAGATCTCCGGGATATTGGAAATCCCGTGGATATACATAGATAATTTTCTCAATCACTTTGTGAAAGCCTGTGATACGAACAATTACGTTTGTGAGTCATACTTATGAAAAATAAACTGCTGATAGCTTCAAAAAATCCTGGGAAAATCAAAGAGATCAAGGCTATCCTATCCCGCTTTGATAGCACTCTGATGACATCAGAAGATATGAACCTATCGCTGATGGTTGAAGAAACTGGCGATACCTATGCGAAAAACGCAAGGCTAAAAGCCTTCGCATATCTCAATGCCTCCGGCATAGCCACCCTTGCGGATGATTCTGGTCTGGAAGTAGAAGCCCTTGACGGTGCACCGGGCATCTATTCCGCCAGGTTTTCACCTAAAACAAATGCAACGGATGCTGACAGGCGTGTGCATCTGCTCAAGCAGCTGAAGGGAAAACGGCAGCCCTGGAAAGCCCATTTCCACTGCACAGCAGTTCTGGCCTTGCCATCAGGGATGACCTTCGAAACAACAGGACGCTGTGACGGGGTCATCATTTCGCAAGAACGGGGAACCGGTGGATTTGGGTATGATCCAATTTTTTACATTCCAGAATTATCAGCTACCATGGCTGAACTGCCACCCCACTTAAAAAATACGATCAGCCACCGGGCAAGAGCTTTAGACGCCATGCTGCCAATATTACAAGCGCAAATGGGGTCAGAGTAAAAAGAATTCTCAATTACATCGATTGGTGACAAAAAGACGCAAAGAATCAAATAATAGGCCCAGCCTTTGTCCCCCTGGCATCATCCCTTACCACGAATTGTGATGGATCCTGGTTTGATCAAATCGGTCCACAGGTTCTGGTTTAACTGCCGGGTGCCCAATTGCGACCAGCGCGAATGGACGGATGTCTTTGGGAATATTAAGCAGCTTCTGCATTCCAAATACCCGTTCTGCATTCGGGAAGATCCCCAACCAGACTGCCCCTAACCCGAGTGCATGGGCAGCCAGCAAAATATTTTGCGTCGCTGCAGCGCAGTCCTGAATCCAGCTTGCCCGTTTTTTCTCCAGCTTCCGATCACTGCAAACCTGAATAGCAAGGGGCGCATCCAGCAGCATCATTGAATGGGGATGAAATTCGGGAACGGCATGCAGGATTTTCGGATCATCAATCAGGATGAAATGCCAGGGCTGTTCATTCACTGCTGATGGGGCTTGCATGGCTGCCTTTAGAATCTGATCAACATCTTCCTGAGATACGGGATCATGGGTGAAATCTCGAACACTCCGTCTCGTAAATATTGCTTTTAGTGTGTCTATGAATATTCCTCTTTGATCTAATTGAACAACATTGAATCGATGTATGATTCGTTAAATCCCGGGTCGGTCGTCAATTCAAGATAAGTCATGTGCTTGATAATCGCTTCTGCTTCCAGTCGACTTGGCTGAGAGATCAGCATTTGTTGCGCCCCAGCGCCAGCAGCATTACCAATTTGGCTGAATTTTTGACGAGGTAATGCTGGGAACATCCCAATTCTAATCGCACTGTCGATGTGCAAATACGTACCAAAGGCACCTGCTATAATAAAATGATCGATTTCATTGACGTCTGTTGATGTTGCCCGTAAGAGTGCTTCCATGCCGGCTCTGATTGCTGCTTTTGCGAGCTGGATTTCACGGACATCCGCTCGTTTCACCAGGATGTCCTTTCCAGTTCCAGACTCCTCACCTGGCACCAACACAAACGCTCCGCCCCTGTCCCTGTCGACCTGTCCGACGAGGTCCCCGGTGAAGCGCCCCGTCTCATCTATTTGACCGCTTTCAAATAATTCAGCAACCACATCCAGGATACCTGAGCCGCAAATGCCCACCGGAGGTTCATCATTTATGGTGGACACATGCCATTCGCCGTCATTAAATTGTGCACATTCGATCGCGCCTGGAACAGCGCGCATTCCTGCGTGAATATGCGCTCCTTCAAAAGCTGGACCGGATGCACATGAGCAGCACATCAGCATGTCATTTTTTGAGAGGCTTACCTCTGTATTGGTCCCGATGTCCAACGCTAATGTTACGCCTGAATCTGATTTGAGATCAGCAGCCAGAAGCATCGCAACATGATCCGCCCCGACATATCCTGCAATATTAGGCGGCAGATACACTCGCGCACCTGGCGCACCAGACAATCCAATCTCGCGAGCTGGAAAACGAACCCCCTGCTGAACCGCTGCAACATATGGTGCCTGGCCAAGCTGACGAACAGCCAGCCCTGTAAACAGATGATGCATGGCAGTATTCCCCACCACAACAAAGTCCACTATTTGTTCCGTTGAAATACCCACCAGATCACAAAGTTCTTCGCTCAGCTTATTCAGAACATCAACCAGGCATCGCTGCAGCATCTGCCGTTGATTCGATCCCTGGTTGGCATATGCAATCCGGTTAACAACATCCTCCCCGTAAGCAATCTGGGGATTCATCACTCCCTTTTTTGCCAGGACTTCTCCATTTGTCAGGTTCACCAGAAAAGCTGCTACCTTAGTGGTGCCAATATCAACCGCTAACCCGTAATAGGCTTGATGCTCTTTTAAGAATCCAACAGGTTGATGATCATTCCCTAGAATAATCCTTCCAGACCAATCCCATTCCCGCATCCGTGCGGAAAATTGTGAAAGCACAAGCAGAGGGGGGATATCTTGTTTCGCTGGGAAAGAGCCTCCCAACACATCTTTTAGTCGCTCCCAATCCGCACGTAAGTCAGTTTGATCTGGCGGAACTGCTTTGAAATCCCTGGCATACACAGCAGGGGTTAAAGGCACATCACGCACAGCACCTTCTATCTGCAAGCGCTGTGAAGTCCTCATTGACTCGGGGGGCACATCAACGGTCAAATGACTGCGCGGGAATGCCTGGCAAGCCAAACGCCAGCCAGCGGATAATTCTGAAACGGTAAACGCCTCACGTTCAACAGGTTGAATCTCTGATACCTCACCGGAAATAATGCGAATTTTACAATCCTGACATGTCCCCACACCACCACACACAGCCGACAATGCCACACCAGCCGCTTGAGCTGCTGTGAGCAATTGCATATCCTCGGTAACGACCACACGTTTGCCAATTGGTTGAAAATCGATATTAAATGTTTTCACATTATCCACTGGAATTCCTCAAGAATCATAAATGCGGCATGAAAGGATATTAAAATTACTTCGCATTTTTAACAAGATTCGGTGAAGCAGTTGAAACAATTTGACAGCTATGCCTTGTATCCTATCTTTCGCAAGAATTCCTTACGCCAGGCAATGCCAGCTTCATCTTCAATTCCTTTTGGCCTTTCACCATCTGCAACGCCCAATATCGCACGACCATCGCCCACGTTCATTACAACGACATTCGTTGGATTCGCTGTTGCACAGAAAATTCTACAAACCTCAGGGACAGCTTTGATCTGATTGAGCACGTTGATCGGAAAGAATCCTTCCCCTAAGAACACGATGAAGGCATGCCCGGCGCCAATCTCCAGGGCATTTCTCTTAGCAAGCTCAATCATCGCCTCATCCGTGCCGCTCCAGCGAACCAGGCATTCCCCAGAAGCTTCGCAGAATGCCAGGCCAAATTTGATCCCGGGTACACTGGTCACCAAAGCTTCATGAATATCCTCTACCGATTTGATAAAATGACATTGTCCAAGGACGAAATTCACCGCTTCAGGTTTCTGAATCTTAATATTCTTAACCTCCACAGGTCACACTCCTTTCTGTACTAGGCCAATTTTAACATACTTCACTCAGCGAATATTCCTTGAGGTTGATACAAAAAGACGGTCCCAGAGCTTGGGACAGCCGATAGGATGACTCTCTGCAAAGATGTGCTGTGTTTCAGGATTTTTGTTGTACACCTGAAAGCGCGCGCACCTGTTCACCTGCGTGATAGGAGGAACGCACCAGCGGTGCACTTTCCACCCATTTGAAACCTAAATCCAGACCAAATTCCTTTAAGGCAGCAAACTCCTCAGGTTCATAGTAGCGCTGGATAGCAAGATGGTGTTTACTGGGCTGCAAATACTGCCCAATGGTCAGGATGTCAACTCCCCAGGATGCCAGGTCGCGCATGGTTTCCTGAACCTCCTCAAAGGTCTCACCTAAACCCACCATGATCCCAGATTTGGTCAAGACCTCTGGATCCAACATCCGGGCATGCGTCAAGATCGCCTGTGACCATTCATAGCGATTCTGGGGTTTGATCTGTTTAACCAATTTCGGGACGGTATCCACATTATGATTTAATATCTCGGGATGGGCAGCCATCACGATGCGCAAAGCTTCAATACTCCCCTTAAAATCCGGGATAAGCACCTCAACCGAGCATCCGGGCAATAATTGGCGGATACGGCGAATGACCATTGCAAAGATCGGGGCACCGCCATCACGCCTTTCATCACGATTAACGCTGGTGATCACTGCGTGCCGGAGTTTCATATTCTTGACAGCCAGTGCCACCCGTTCTGCTTCATCCCAGTCAAGCGGACCTGGACGGCCATGTTTGACATCACAGAATTTGCAAGTACGAGTGCAAACATCCCCAAGCATCAGAAATGTAGCTGTGCCGCTCCCCCAGCATTCGCCCATATTAGGACAACCTGCTTCTTCACAAACAGTATGCAGGGCTTTACTGCGCATGAGATGCTGCAAATTCGCGTAAATCTCACCACTGGGTGCACGTACTTTGAGCCAACTCGGTCGGCGTTTAGGCGTGGTATCAATATTTTCAGGATCTACTCTGTCTCTTGTTGGATTAGTGGGCATCTTACCTCCTGCAGGATTATACTACATTCGAAGTCCCCTCCAAATTGTGTTTTCACGGGTTTAAATTTGGATTCACGCACAAATTGAGGTTATAAACAACCTCTTAACACACTTTCAACGAGTATGAAAGCCAATGGGAAAGAAATGCCAAAAACCAGATAAATGAAAAGAAAACTGGCAAGATCGAAACTATGATCCTGCCAATATTCTCCATAACTATCAGGTTCAAAAAAACCAGCGAATGAACCTTATTGCAGAAACGCTTTACTCGCCAGCGTCTTCAGACTCAACGAATGGGGATACATCTTCAGGTTTCACTGGAACGATTAACCACATGACCAGGTAAATGAATACCCCTGACATTCCAGCGAGAGTCAATAATGCGAATACCAGGCGAATAATTGTTGGGTCCGCTTGCAGATATTCTCCCAGCCCGGCGCAAACACCACCGATCATTGCCTTCTCAGGGATTCGATATAATTTCTTTGTTTCCATTTTCTCAAACTCCTTTCATTATCTATACGGTTTTGACGAAAAAAAGTTGCATAAAACCATATGTCCGGAGATTACTGATTAGATTTCCCATGCAGATCCACGGGATTTCCAAAATCCCGTGGATCTCAAATCAATCATGACCAACTTCATACAATCATTCCCACCATTCACTTGAAGTGGTATAAAATAGGTCAGAGATGAGTCAAAATACATTGACAAAAATGAACTATAAAAAAACCGCCTGGCGCCTGATTGAACATCAACCCGCTAAAGGTGCTTGGAATATGGCTGTGGATGAGGCTATTCTGGAATCTGTGTACACTGGTGATTCTCCACCGACTTTGCGGCTGTATGCATGGCAGCCTGCATGCTTATCCCTGGGGTATGCACAACCATTCGCGGAAGTCAATACGCAGGCACTCGTCACCAATGGTTGGGATGTTGTCAGGCGTCCTACTGGCGGTCGAGCGATCTTACATATTGATGAATTGACTTATGCTGTCATTGCCCCTCAAAACGAACCAAGAGTCAGAGGTGGTGTATTAGAAAGTTATCTTCGGTTATCACGTGCACTGTTGAAATCCCTTGAGATCCTTGGCTTGCACCCCCAATCAAAAGAAAAAGCCGCGACCAAACCCAAAGGCAAACCCAACCCTGTCTGTTTTGAAGTACCTTCCAATTACGAGATCACTGTGAATGGATTAAAATTGATCGGCTCTGCACAAGCACGTCGTAAGGAAGGTGTTTTGCAGCATGGTGCACTCCCCCTGTTTGGAGATCTAACCCGTATCATTACAGCACTTAGTTTTCCGGATAGAGCTGCTAATGATCTCGCTGAAGCCAGATTGCTCTCACACGCAACCACCGCAGAGAAAGAACTTGGCAAAGCGCCCACCTGGCAGCAAGCCAGTGAGGCATTTCAACAAGGATTTACAGATATATTAAATTTATCACTGGCATCGGGTGACTTAACAGAAAAAGAAAGTCATCGCGCTCATGAACTGATGCAGGAAAAATACGGCCACCCATCCTGGACGGAACGGATATGATCACACTATGATTCAAAAATCAATTTTAACTTTCCTTTCCCATCGATCAATCATCATAAGCTTGTTCATCCTTGGATTAGCTGTATCCTGTACACCAACAACACCTGTGCCAACATCTACACCAACTATCACAGCGCAACTCATCACTGAAACCCCGGGTAAACCGACACAAACTCCTACAAAAAGACCAACAGCAACCCAAACCTTACCTCCTATCGGAAACCCCGGTAATCCAATCACGATCGGATTCATACTCACACCAGAACAAACCAATGCCATCGAAGCAGCTGAAGACTTGGCATTCTTGGTCGAAGAAGAGACTGGATTCAGCATTGAATATCTGGTCTATCCGGATTTCCAAAGCTTATCTATTGCAGTGATAGATCACGATGTGGACCTTTATTGGTTAGAACCGTTAGAATATCTCTACTTGAACGATCAAAGGGCTGCCGAGGTCGTCCTAATGACCAATCATCTGGGTGTGTATGCCTATGGCGTGCAATTCATGGCAAACAGCATGCGTGGGTTTACTTCTTACTTCGACCCCGAGAAGAGTCAAAGTCTGAGTGATTCAATAACAGCCCTACAGCAATTTTCTGGGACTCGCCCATGTTTTATCAGTCCTGATTCGATCCCTGGTTATCTTGTTCCACTTGGCTTCCTATCAAATGCCAGTACGCCCACACTCGACCCGGTTTTTACATATAGCTACACGGCAATGATCCGAACCTTGTATATCCAGGGGGTATGCGATTTTGGAGTCAGCTATGCACTGATCGGTGATCCCCGTAATGCAAGCGATATTATTCAAACTCTCCCTGATGCACAATCCCAGGTTATCGTCATCTGGCAATCGGAAGGTGTCATTCCAAATATCAACCTGTCTGCTTCTCCAGAGCTGCCTCTCAATATCCGCTACAAGCTTCAAGAAGCTTTTTTGGATCTTCCAAACACACCTGAAGGATTAACACTGGTAAGTACAGCGTTGAATTACGATGTGGAAGCGTTCAAAACGGTAGAGGATGGATTTTATGACCTATTAAGATCTGCTTTAACCCCTCTCAGCCTTGATCTTAAAACGATCACACAGCCATAAATTCTCCATGAAAATTTTTCGAACAATCATGCACATCGTTTCCCATGCCCTGGTATATCTCATGATCGGGGGATATCTATTAACAGGCACTCTGCGGATAGGCATGCTCATCTTTGCCCGATCACGGACATATTTACCTGAAAGCGCACCCGATGCTCCGGTGGGACTTGTGCTGGGTGCCGGTCTCAACCGTGATGGTACACCTGGCGTTGTCTTGCAGGACCGCGTTCGTACAGCGACTGAATTATATTTTGACGGTAAAGTTAAGAAATTGTTGATGAGCGGAGACAATGTTTCTGAATATTATGATGAACCTGGAGCCATGAAAGAATTCGCCTTATCTTTAGGTGTTCCAGAAGAAGACATTATCCTTGATTTCGCAGGGCAACGAACTTATGATAGCTGTTTTCGAGCCCGAGTTATTTTCGGTTTGGATCAATTAACCATCGTCACACAAGCCTTTCACCTCCCACGGGCACTATACATTTGCAACGCCTTTGGGATTGAAACAAACGGTGTGCTGGCTGATGATGTCAATTATCCCCGTCGGAGTTACAATTTTTGGTGGTTCCGCGAAGTGCTGGCATCAGTGAATGCCTATTGGGATATATACATCGCACATCCACAACCGATCCTGGGGGAACCGATATCGATCTTCCCTGAATAATCGATATTTTCTCACGTATACAAATCAAATGAAAAACTGGCATCAATATTGCAATTAAAGGAATACGTCATGAAAAGAGATGAGGCTTTAGCAATCGTCAATCAATATGTTAAGAATCGAAACCTGGTGAAGCATATGCTCGCTGTGGAAGCTGCTATGCGATTCTATGCAAAGAAATTTGGCGAAGATGAAGAAAAATGGGGCATTACCGGCTTACTGCACGATTTCGACTGGGAAATCCATCCCACGATGGAAGAGCATCCATTGGCTGGGAAACCCATTTTACGGGAACACGATGTTCCGGAGGAAATCATTCAAGCCATCATGAGTCACGCCAATCACACTGGCATCCCAAGAGAAACACTGATGGAACGAGCACTTTTTGCTTGCGATGAAATTACAGGATTGATCACAGCAGTTGCCCTCGTACGCCCATCACGAGCCCTGTATGATCTTAAACCTAAATCTGTTAAAAAGAAATGGAAAGACAAATCATTTGCCGCAGGGGCAAACCGCGCAGAGATCGAACAGGGTGCTGTCGAATTAGGTATTGATCTGTGGGAACATACTGCGAACGTCATCCAGGCCATGAACTCAATTGCCGAAGACCTGGATCTGGCTGTGTCGCCGCAGTAAGACAAATAAGGATGTGAAGTATGACACTTACAGGCAAAGGATACTATATCTGGCAGGTTAAACATTGTGAAAATGGTGATGCGGACCGTATCGCTGCATTAGCAAAAGAAGCCAACCTGTCACATGTTCTCATAAAAATCGCTGATGCTACATTCCCGTATAACATTGACCTGGATAATGGATTTGATTATGCCAGACCTGTGATCAACAAATTAAAGGCAAAAAATATCCAGGTTTGGGGATGGCAATATGTGTATGGTGACTTTCCAGATCAGGAAGCTGAGATAGCTGTTTCACGAGCTTTGGACCTAGGGGTTAATGGCTTCGTTGTCAACGCTGAAAGTCAATACTCCTCAACTTCAAAGGCACCTGCTGCCAGTCGCTACATGAGTATTTTGCGTAATAACCTGGGAAGTATGCCCATTGCCCTGAGTTCGTATCGGTATCCCTCATACCATCGAAATTTACCCTGGACGAATTTTCTCGATCGGTGCGATTACAATATGCCCCAGGTATATTGGGTCCTGTCCCACAATAATGCTGGCGCTCAACTCCAGCGCTGTGTCAACGAATTTAAGAATATTCGACCTTTCAGACCCATCATCCCGACCGGTCCGACTTACAAAGAAAGTGGCTGGATCCCAACCAAAGCTGAAGTAGTCGAGTTCATGAAAGTAGCAAAAAAATTAAATCTCTCTGCTGTCAACTTCTGGTATTGGGAAGGGTGCCGAAGATACATGAGCCAATTCTGGGATCTCATTCGGGATTATCAATATGATACACCTACGCAGGCGTCCAGTTTACCCGAGCAATATATACAAGCACTGTACAGCAAGGATCTTGACAAAGTGCTTTCCTATTATTCCAATCAAGCTGTCCACATCAGGGCAGAAGCTGCGGTTCAAGGCAAACAGGAAATCAAGAAGTGGATCACATCACTGATCAACGAATATTCAAACGACAATCTACAATTGGTCAGCCAAACCAAAGACTCTTCTGTGTATAATTTTCAATGGTCAGGATCAAATCGTGCAGGGAAACCAGTTGAAGGACACGATACTGTTGGATTGGTGGATAAAAAAATCAGTTATCATTATTCATTCATTAAACCGGTTGATTCAGAATCTTAGAAGTGAAATCATCAATCCAGTGTAGATACCATATCCAGAGGAATGGTCATCTCCAGAATTTCATCACCCTTTTTTACATCGATGATTTTTGAACCTTTCTGTATACGATTACAACTCGGCGCATCGGTTATATGAACCAACCGGCTGGCAGCGGATTTAAAATGCAGTACACCATTATGAGTCAATAATCCAGCCATCATCCCAATCACCTTTTCTGCTTTCGGCAACTTCCAGGTGATCACGCCATAGCCATATCTTCCTTGTGTAGGGAATAAAGCCGGCTTGATACGTTTCCCGTGTCCAAGATTAGTAACCAATAGAATTTCTCCCCTGCGAGAAGCAACACCTGCGCCAACCACCTCATCATCATCACGAAGTTTGATGCCCCCCACACCTGCTGCAACAAGGCCCATCGGTCGTACATCTTCTTCTTTGAAACGAATGCCCATACCATTCTTGGTCGCCATTATCACATCTTCTTCACCTTTGGTGAATACAAATGTGCATAACTCATCATCATCATTAATTTTGGTCAACCGGAAAACATTGGCAGATGGACCTGGTAATTCACTGAGCAGTGAGCGTTTAACCAATCCCATCCGGCTAATACTGGTGATATACCCAGCTTCTTCAGGGATATCCATCGGAAAAGAGAAAATCATCTTCAATTTGTGATGTGAAGCTATCGGTGCAATTGCAGAAACCATCGGCCCATTTTCCGGTTCGTCTGCGATAGGAATTGCATGCACAGAGAGCGCAGCAACCTCTCCATTCTCAGCAACAAGGTAAATTGTTTGATGCGTCGTGGTCCGCAAGATCATCTTAGGAGCACCAATGCCCCACTGGCGAAAACTTTTATCATTATCTGTGCGAGCAATATGATTGCTTTCTGAGATAGCGACCCACACCTCATTTTCTGGCATTACATCCGCTGTTGTAACCAAATCCACTGCGGATTCCCCTTCCTCCATCTGAATGATTTGGGTTCGTCTTGGGTCAGCATATCGTTCACGAACCGATTTAAGTTCATCAATCGCAACACTTCGCATTTTCTTTGCTGATCGCAAGAGGTTCTTCAGTTGTTTGATCCGTTTGGAAACCGCCTTAAATTCATCCTCGACTTTTTTACGTTCCAACCCAGCCAACCGCCTTAAGGGCATATCCAATATTGCCTGAGCCTGCAGCTCATCCATATTGAATTTTCGCATGAGGTTCTTTCGGGCGGTTTCAACCCTCTGTGAACGACGGATCGTTTCTATCACTTCGTCCAAATTGCCAAGAGCAGCCATATAAGCCTTCAATATATGCTTACGCTCTTCTGATTTTTTAAGTTCAAATTCACTACGGCGTTTAATAACCTCCAAGCGATGATCCAAAAACACCTTAAGAACTTGTTTCAAGCTTAATTTGTGAGGTTGCCCTTTAACCAACGCCAGCATATTGATGCCAAAGGTGGCCTGCATGGTTGTTCGTTTATAGAGTCTCTTGAGGACATAATCAGGATCGGCAGATTTTGTCAGTTCGATCACTACCCGCATGCCATGCCGATCAGATTCATCACGCAGATCACTGATGCCTTCCAATTTACCTTCACGAACTAACTCAGCAATCTTTTCTATCAGCGATGCTTTATTCGTTAAATACGGCAGTTCAGTAATGATGATCCGTTGACGTCCCCGGCTCATTTCTTCCAGACGCACACGAGCCCGTATACGGATACGCCCTTTTCCACTTCCGTAAGATTGCGCTAAGGTTTCTGTTTGGTCAT